>JAAKFL010000191.1 GCA_011065065.1 Chlamydiota bacterium
GCTCTCGGAGAGAATCTGGAGGCGTTTGGATTTGTGGATCCAGAATTTCTGCAAGAGCTAGCGCTTGAGGTCATAAAAAACTCTTACGGTCCTCGGACTCTAGCACAATATATCGATAAGTTTAGAATTACTGATCAAGAGGTTAAGCAAGAGCTGGCGATTGAGGTCGCGAAAAATTGGTACGGCGCTAAATTACTTGCAGAGAATATTGAGAAGTTTGGATTTGAAGATCAGGGATTTTTAAAAAAGCTTGCGCTTGAGATCGTCAAGCAAAGCTATGGGGCTGAGGCTTTGGCAAAGAATATCGAAAAGTTTAGGTTTGAGGATCGAGAATTTAAGCATAAACTTGCTTTTGAGATCATGAAGCGAGATCAGATAGTCACTGTTGCAGAGAATATTGAGAAATTTGAATTCGATAACAGTGATGTGATGGAGGATTTGAGTAAATTCAGAGGTATTAAAAAATTTACCGGATTGAATAAAGAAACCACCATTGGATTGATGAAATCGCCTCTTTGGGATTGGTGGCAAATTTCAGAAAAATCTCTTGCAGTTATTGACACAATTAATAGTTTTTGTACTGAACTTGGGATTGATTTAACCGATCACATACAGGTTCTGGAAAGATATTTCAAGTATTCAGAAGAATACCGTCCCACATTAAAGAAATTTGTGAAATCCCAAAATATTATCTTTAATGCGTTGAAGGGAAAAAAATCTCGAGCTCTTAATAGAAACATCATGAACCTTCGGAAAATAGCAGAAAAATACGACTCGTTGATTTACGTTATCGAAAATCTTGTCAAAATGGAAAATGACGAGTTGCAAGAGAAATTATTTCAATGGATGTATTCAACAGTATGGATTCTCACTCTTGGCCTTTCTCAGGAAAAGTATGAATGGGTTCATAAAATTAATTTTTTTAAGAGGCTTTATCAATTACGCGATATGGATTTGAGGTATAGCCTGGTAGACAAGTTCGTCAGTCAAATGAAGACAATCCATACAGAAGAAGAATTTTTGAATTTCATAACGCCTAGACATGCGATGTTCGCTAAATTGGCATTGAATGATTTGAAAAGAAAGGGCCCAGAGGTTGATAAGGATCGATCGTTTGAAGAATCACTGAGATGCCGTTGGAAATCTTTCCTGAGAGATGGTAATAAGCTGACTCGCCTTTTAACTTGTCTTCAGCAGTTGGATCAGTCGGCTCATGTGACATCTGAGAAAATTTCTGAATACCTCAGTTATTTTTCTAAATTGTCGGACAAAGAACTTTTGCATGAACTCAATTCCCTGAGCGCTCTCTTAATCTTAGAAAAGGAAGAAGAGATTTCATTTGATGTTTCAAATAAGAGCAAAAAACAAATTTCGGAATATTTGAATCAAGCCTTTGAAGAGTTGATACCGGGATTAACAATAAATGATCAAGAAAGATTTCAAAAGGTCTTTTTTGGAGATCGTCATCCCGAAGCCCTTTGTGTGTACCTTGCGGGATTTCAAATGCTTCCTGATGATGATCGGGAAAAGATGATTGAGGTGATGCGTCTTTTTATCACTGATATTGATCAAGGTCAATTTAAAGTGAATCGTTATATAGGGTCAGAGCATTTAGATAAGGTGTTTGATTCACGCGCTGGTCTTAAAGAGAAGTGGATAGAGAGTCGTAGCGAACCGTTGGATTCTTACCTTCCAAAGCAACCAGCGGATGAAGAATTTAAGATTGTGGATTATCTTAAAATGAAAATCAGTGATGGGCACCTTCCGATGGGAGCTCTTCCTGAGGCGCTTGTCAGTTTGATGAAGCATCCAGAAACTTTTTCTAAGGAAGTCTTAAAAACAATTGAAGCGGAGTTGAGGAAGTCTCATCCAAGGTCTGAGTTTTTACATGATTTACAAGAGCTCAAGCAGCGATTCAAATCGGAGGATCGAATCACTGAAGATTTAACCATTGTGAATAGCGATGATCCTTTGGATTTATTTCTCTGTGGAACAGAAGTAGGGGGGAGTTGTCAACGAGTAGGTGGTAGTGTTGGCATGAATAAATGCTTGATGGGGTATGTGGTGGATGGAAAACATCGGATCATTGCCATCAAAGATAGCTCCGGACAAATCGTCGGAAGGGCCATCTTCAGGTTACTTTACGATGAAAAAAATCATACGCCGGTTCTTTTTTACGAGCGTGTTTACCCTGGGACTTTAAAGGATGAGTATAAGGAAGCGATGAAAGCCTTTGCTCTTGACTGTGCAAAAGATATAGGGCTGGATTTGTTATCGATAACAAGGTCTGGGACATGTTATGATGGTGTGGTTAAATCTTATAATGGTAAGGCACCCTACGAATATTGTGATTCCTCGAGAGGAGTCCATAATGAAGGGTATAAAATTGTGGGTTCTTATCTTTTGAGTGCTAGGAGTTCATGTGAATTTTGATTCCCCAATAAACCTAATTCATAAGTATCAAACGACCATTCTTATGGATACCCGAAACGTTGCTCTCAATGTACGCTATAGAGAGTCTCATATGAAAACATTGGCGGTTTGGGATTGTGTGAGATCATCCCATAATCAAGTTTCGGATTTAAACACAAAAGATGTCAAAGTTCTTGATGAGAGCGATTTGCTTATTCGAGTAGGTCAGGATTTATCCCTTTTGATTAAAATGGTTGATCCTAAGAAAAAATTAATGACTCAAGAGTTGCAGAATGCTTTAAAGAAAACGATCGATAATTTTCTATATAAAATAAAAAATAGCGACAACGACTTTTGGCGAATTGTATATCCATTACTTAAAAAAATTGCACACGATGATCGAGAAATTTTGTATAACATATTACGTGAAGTTGCCAAGAAGCCTGGTAGTGGAACGGCACTGGAAAGTTATATTAGCATGTATGGAATCGATGATCATCAATTTAAGAAAGAACTTCTTCTTGAGATTGCAAAACAAAGGGATGGGGCAACTTCAATAATCATGAGTATTGAGGATTATGTTTTTGACGATCAAGATTTTAATGAAATGCTTGCGTTTGAGATTGTGAAACACAAGGAATGTCATGAAAAACTATTAAAGAACTTCGGTCGATTTGAAATTGAGAATGAAGAATTTAAGCAAAAGCTTGCTCTGGAGGTGATTGAAAATGGGGGTGTTGGTTATCTTCTAGTGAATATTTTGAGACTTGGATTTGAGGACCAAGAATTTAAGAGATTGATCGCGCTTAAGGGGTCTGAATCTCGTTGGGGATCTCATGCGTTAGCAAATAATATCGATAAGTTTAGATTTGAAGATCAGGATTTTTTGCAGAAACTGGCACTCAATATTTCAAAAAATAATCCGAGTTCTCTTCCAAGAAATATCAAAAAATTTAGATTTGAGGATCAAAAATTTAAGCAAACTCTTGCGCTTGAGATTGCCAAATCTGGTGAAGCGGCTTCAATACTTGCACTGTGCATCGGTCATTTTGAATTTGAGGATCAAAAGTTTAAACAAAGATTGGCACTTGAGATTGTTAAGCATGGGGAGGCTATCCATTTTCTGACAGAAAAATTTGATCAGTTTCAAATAGAAGACGTGGAATTTAAACAAGCACTTGCATTTAAGATTGTCAAACATAGAAGTGGTGCAGAATCTCTTGCACGGCATTTTCAAAAATTTGAATCCAAAAATCAAGAATTTTTACAAAAAATCGCCCTTGAGATTGTTGAAGAAGGTTGGGGGGCTTACATATTAGCAAATGATATCAAGAAATTCGGATTTAAAGATAAAGC
>JAAKFL010000192.1 GCA_011065065.1 Chlamydiota bacterium
TTTTTTTTTCATTCGTTTACCCAGGCCTCCACTTCGTTACTGCCTGGGCTGACAGATGTCGGGCTTTCAGCCCTGCTATGTTTACTTCGAAGTGTCTTAAACATCAAAATGCGCGTGATCACGCGCCATGGCTTTCAGGCTCTCACAGGCGGCAAAGCGCTCGCCATGCTCAGGCTCCAGCTTCTTCATCACATCGACAAGCTTGCCAATACCATAGTCATTCGCGTATGCGAGAAGACCTCCGCGAAACGGAGGAAACCCTGTGCCCAAGATCATCGCCATATCCACGTCAGAATGTTTCTCAACAATTCCCTCTTCCAAACAACGACAGGCTTCATTCAGCATGGCAGCAATCATGCGATCGATAATTTCTTGATCAGAATACTTGGCACTCCCCAATCCTATTGTATGCAAAAGGTCCTTAACTTCAGGGTTGGGAGTTTCTTTTTTCCCTTCGTAAATGAAAAACCCTTTTCCAGACTTCTTTCCATTCAGCTGTTTGTCAGCCAAGGCTGTGAGAATCTTGGGAACTCTAAAACGAACACCGTAAGTTTCTTCAAATTCCTTGAAAACCTTACTGCTCACATCATTTCCGACTGTATCCGCCAAAACAAATGGTCCCATTGGCCATCCAAACTTGTGACTCAAATGTTCCAGTCGCTCCATTTCAATCCCTTCTTGTAAAATATGCATCACTTCATTGGCTTGAACGGCAAAAATGCGATTCACCAAAAAACCTGCACAATCTTTGACAACCAATGGAATTTTCTTCCAGTCCAAACAGGTCTGAACCACCCGATTCACCGCTTCGGGGGAGGTTTTCTCGCCGGCCACCACTTCGACAAGAGGCATACGATTCACAGGATTGAAAAAATGCATTCCCACAAATCTCTCAGGATGTTTCATCCCTTCTGACATTTTTTCTATCGTCAAAGATGAAGTGTTAGATGCAATCAAGGCATCGGAACTCAATCTCTCTTCCAGATCCGCAAAAAGCTTCTTTTTTAGATCCAAATTTTCTGTCGCCGCTTCAATCACCAAATCTTGATTTCTAAAACCATCATAATCGATGTCATAATTCACACGATGCATCATTAAATTCATCGCATCTGGTTTCACTCGTCGCATTTTTTTTAGCTGATGGTAAATTTTTTGAATTTCTTGATAACCTGATCCTAAAGCATCCCAATTGATGTCTTTCATGCGCACATCATTTCCACGGTAACTGGCAAGCCAGGCGATGCCACTTCCCATAACTCCCGCACCAAGGACTCCCACTCGATTTGTCTTTTTCGGATTCTGAGTCTCCTGCTTTTTCAAGTGCTCCATTCCAAAAAAGACTCGTATAAGATGACGAGCATTCGCAAAACCCTTATCGCTGTGAAAAACGAATTCATCGATTTCTTTTTTGAGCCCCTTTTTCAAGGGCATAGTCAGAGTCTTTTTCACAGTGTCAAGTGCGATAATGGGTGACGGATAGAATCCTTTTGTTTTTTTCAGAACACCTTTACGGGCTTGTGAAAAGACAAGAGATCGTCCAAGTGGATTTCCCTCGAGCAGCCAGTTCATGACCCCTTTCTTCTTTTTCTTTCGGGCTTTTCCGTCGATACACTTTTGGATCGCTGCGGGCAGTTGTTGTGCCAGAAATTCCTGCGGAAGGATAATGTCTGCTAGACCCATTTTAAAAGCTTTTTTTCCATCGACAGGTTTTGACCCAAGGATCATTTTCAGTCCCTGCTGAAGACCCACCAAACGGGGCATCCGTTGAGTCGCTCCCCAGCCGGGCATGAGCCCTAATGAGACTTCAGGAAGTCCTAAAGAGGTATGGGGATTATCAGTTACAATTCTATACTGGCAGCCTAAAGCTAGCTCCATGCCTCCACCAAGACAGGCGCCATCGATCACAGCAATGGATGGGAAAGGAAGATCTTCTAACTTGTTGAAGACGCGGTGCCCTTTTTCTAAAACTTCACGCACTTTTTTGGGATCTTTCAAAAGATCCTCGAATTGTTTTAAGTCGGCACCGGCGATAAAAATGTCCTTTTTAGCGCTTTGAATCACCAAGGCTTTTGCCTGAGGCAGGTTATCGATGATGTCTTCTAATTCATCCATCACGGACCAGGTGAATTTGTTGATTTTTTCTCCGGGAAAATCAAATGTGAGAAATGCCACGTCATCTTTGATTTCTAAATGCCACGATTTCTCCATCAATCTACCTCCAAAGCCACAGCTTCACCTTGTCCACCGCCCACACACATCGAGGCAATGCCACGATGTTGCCCTCTTCGTTTTAATTCTTTCAGTAATGTCAGAACGATACGTGCTCCTGATCCTCCTAGAGGATGTCCTAAAGCAATCGCTCCGCCATTCACATTCAACCTTTCCAGATCAAGTTCTCCGATAGCCCCATCAGCAGACAACTTTTCAAGGCAAAACTTTTCTGACGCCAGGGCAGCTCTGACGGCGAGCACCTGAGCGGCAAAAGCTTCGTTGATTTCGAACAATTCAAAATCCTTCAGCTTCATTCCTGTTTCCCGTAATAATTTTGCTATCGCAAAGGCTGGCCCAAGTCCCATTCTGGCAGGATCCAGTCCGACATAAGAGTAGGCGGTCAAATATCCTAGTGGTTTTAATCCAAGGGATTTTGCTTTGGATTCCTTCATAACAGCTAACATCGCCGCACCATCGGTGACCTGGCTGGAGTTCCCGGCAGTGACAGTTCCTGTTAATTTCTCGAATACAGGTCTTAATTTGAGCAACTGCTCTAAAGTCTGATCACCACGGACTCCGTCATCCACAAGTTGCATTTTCCCTGTTTTTGGACTCGGAACGGGATGTAATTCGTCTGCCATTATTCCTTCTTCAGTCGCCTTGAAGGCTCTTTTTTGACTATTCATAGCAAATTGATCTTGCTCTTCTCGTGTGATTCCAAAATCACGTGAGAGAATTTCAGCGGTTTGTCCCATCGTTTTTCCACAAAGTGGGTCGGCAATGGCCGGAATCACAGGCTTTAAGAACGAAGGTCGAAATTTTGCAAACAGAGCCAGCATCTGTCCAAAAGATTTCGCTTTTTGAAGCTTAAAAAGCCAGTTACGAGCCCTGTCATTATAAAGAATTGGCACATGGCTCATCGATTCGGAACCTCCGGCAATATAAGTATCCCCAAGACCCAATTCGATACGTTGAGCCGCAATCACCAGGGCTTCCATCCCCGAAGCGCAATTTCGGCTGACTGTGATCGCTGGGACATGATCGGGAACACCCCCTTTGACCGCCATGACACGACCTACGTTGTAAGCGTGTGATGGACACATCACATTTCCGATAATCACTTCGTTGAATTCATCTGGTGAAAAGGGCACTCTTTGAATGAGCTCCCTGATTGAAAAAGCTCCTAAATCATCCGCTTCTAGGTCGCGAAAAACCCCCATTGCCTTGCAGAAAGGAGTGCGGACTCCCTCTACAATCGCGACACGTTCTCTCATGCAGCCTCCCGAGAATATATGTCTTTAATCAAGTTTTGATACCTCTTAACAATATGTTTTCTTCTTAACTTCATTGTTGGAGTCATCTCTCCTCTCTCAATTGACGGAGGTTCCAAAATAAAGCGATAGTCATGAATTTGTTCCCATTGGTTAATATTCGCATTCACCTCATGTAAAAGCGTCTCCATCTCACCAATTACAAAATCAGTTTTCAAGAACTCATCATCAGACAAGTGTTCTTGATTGTGAAGCTGTTTCAGCTTATGAAGGAGGTCG
>JAAKFL010000193.1 GCA_011065065.1 Chlamydiota bacterium
ACACGTTCGAATGTGGCGACGACTTGAGATGTGATGTCATAAGTAATCCCTTTTGCGGAAACATCAGGATTTTGTTCCTGCTTCGAGTAAATGAGCCACAAGGCAACTCCCGGAACTCCCAGATTCTCACACTTCCAAGTGCTTTCTTCAACTTTGATGACGAGCTTATAGAAAGTCTCAATCCCATAAAGAAACTGTTCTTTATTAAGACTTGTCACATTGATAATATCAAACTGAAAGTCTGGAGCCAATTGCTCGCTCATTTTCTCAATTATTCGATCATAAAACAAATATTTCTCACAATTATCCGTAACAAGCTTCATTTCATCATATGTGATAGGCTTTGTGGCCACAATAGGGTTCATAACGTCTCCATTTTTTAAGGTTCTGGTTCACTAAAGCGTGACTTTTAACACATCTTTTTACATCCGTCAACCAAACAAATCATTGAAACCCAAGTGTTCAATCAGTATTATAAAAATTATTTAAATAATACGAGGTGCCCAATGAGTTCGATTAATGACCCGCTTCTCCCCTACCTTATACTCCCCTTCGGTCAAATGGGAGAAGTCGCTCACGTTGTAGTAGAAACGTCCAAACCCCAGGCCTGCTGTTTGGGAACTTCAGTGATCGAGAAAGTTACCTCTTATCATGGACAAACTTTCTATAACCGCACTCTAGAACGAGTCAACTATCTCCATGCTAAATTTCTCCCTTCATTCGTCCATGAAACCCCAAAAATCTGCGATTTTGGATTTGGCCCCAAATCCGTCAGCGATGTTTTTCTGAAAGACTGGAACAGAATGAGCCACACATTACAACACACCGCTCTCCCTCGAGAAAAAACCACCAAAGTTGAAGGAAGGAACCTTGTCCTACACTGCATGTTTCGTATCGCTGGATATGACGACCAAATGCTCTTCAAAATCACCCAAATCTATAACCAACGAGTCGGAGTCGACCTCTACAGACTGGTCTGCTTTTCCGTAAATACCGAAACCCAAAACCCCATACTCGACAGCCAACACAAAAACCTCAATCTCTTCTGGATAAATGGAGACGTCTGTATCACAGGAAAAATCAAGGGCAAAATCTTCGATTCAGAAGCCTCTGATCTCATCCCCATCAAATTCGAAGCTCGTGGATACTACAATGTTACTAAAGATATCTGTAAACATAAGATAGAATTCAAAATTATATAATTATTATTTTAAAGATTGAATTTTAAATAATATTCAAATACAATCATATTTTTGTTTTACTAAATTAATAATGAGGTTATACAATGATTTTCAAAAAAAGTTTTTATATTCATCTGTTTTTTGCGGCTTTGTTAGCAACAAGTTCTGTCTTTGCATCAGGCCAATTTGCGACAGCTGGGCAGGCTGAGCCACGAAACGGCGTCAACCATCAGCGAAAGGAGTTAACCATAGCTCGGTTAACGCCAATGAATTCCCATCACAAGAACACCATTACACTCAGCAATGGAGTCAAATACAAGGTCTATCCATTCCATGGATGGGATCTAGACCACTGGGCTGTGGGACAATCCATTAAAATTGAAAAGAGTCAGGATCTCTTATACAAAATCAAGATTCGCAATCTTTCCACTGACGACAGCATTAGCGTCAAAAGAAAGCCCTCTCTTCAATAAATAATTCATTCTTAAGATATAAGGAAAAGATAGACGCAACTTTGCGTCTATCTGCATCTTCCTCATTCTGTCTAAAAAACCAAATTAAATTTATAATTGACATATTGCAACACCTATGCAAATATTCAAGATATTTATTGAAAAGGTGCTCATGAAGATGTGAATTCAAATCCCGGACTGACCTATTTTCCGGGATCTAAATTGGTTTTGAAAGAGGAGGCTTATATGCACGTATCAACAACAACACCATGTAAACGGCTAAATTACCATGATCTAACATCAAAGCAAAAGGAAACTTATAAAAGACGAGTAGATAATGCTGTCAGGGGTCAGCAGGAGATAATCGGTCCGAATGTGACAGTGAGCAATACTTGGAAGAAAACTATCCAAGCACAAATCCTTCAACAGATTGCCGTCGAATCCGGTGCTGCAAAAAAAGGAAAAGGGAAAATCCTAGATAGCGACTCTCATAGAAAAATTAAAAACAGAGATGCGATAATCGCTGCTGCAGAAAAAGTCGTAGTCAGAAAGAAAGATAATGAAACCAAGACTATACCAACGAAGGTACTTCCATCCCCCCCTGTCGAAAAGAAACGACAGATAGAAGATGATGAAATCTGTGACACTGCTAAAACATTTTCGGAAACAACACTCGTTAATCAGATCAAAATGATTACTGATAGAATCGCAACCGAAAAATTCATGGCGGGAACTGAAAAGAACAGTTTTTATCCGATGCTTGCCACATGGAAAGAAAAAATAGGCGAACTTCAAGAGCGTTTGTGGGAAGCCCAACAAATGAAGAACTCCTTAGATGTCCTCTCTTTAGAAATTGACAGTGACAACGATTTGCAATACGATCCAGAGTATTCCCGATTACTTTTCAATTTATGGGAAAAGCAGGCTGATCTAGAAAGTTTTCTTGGAAAACATGAGGAGGACCATTGGACTGAACTTCTCAGGATATTAAGTGATATGCGGAATGAGTCGAAACCTAAACCTCTTTCCGATAAGTGCCAAAAAACTCTTGATCGTATTAGTCAACCAACATCATCTGAAACTTTAAAGGAAGCTAAAGAGGCTGAAGAAGCAGGAAAAAAACTGCTAAATAGAATTCGGGTCAATGACATTAACTACAGGTACTCCTTGTGGTGTTATCACACGTTGAAATCAACGTGTGAGATATTCAAATGGAGGATTAATGAAAACAATACACGCCTCGATTACCCAAATATTAAAGATTTCCATCCGAGTACAAAACCTTTCAAAACTTCTTCAACACACATCTTGAGTGAACGGAAAGATAACAATCATCAACATGTGATTGATCGAGTCATCAATGTTAATGCTCAAGTCTTGGCAGCAAAAGAGATTATGGATTCTACTTTGAATGCTCTTAGCTCCATGTCTTCTCAATACCAACTGGACTATGTGACTATCTTGAGGGATCTTCGCACAATTCTCACTCAGAATTTGATTAACTTAAGGAAAGAAATCAAAGATTCGAATGAGGAAGCGGAAAAAGCGATTGAAAGGTTAGAAAGAGTGCGGGATGAGGAAGATGTGGAGGGTTTTAATGCACGGGATATGGAGTATATAAACACTATTTCAAAAAACGACCCTCATAGTGCCAACCCTCTATTTGATTCTGCAAAAAAGCATAATCTACGAAAAGCTGCTGCAGCCACGCAAATCCGTATTTTGAAGGCATTTATGAAGAATACGGAAACAAGAATGAGCAAGGAAGAAGGGTACACGGGATTACTTATGAAAATTTCGCTTGGAGTCGAGATTTCGCTTGGAGTCGAGCCGCTTTTCGACAAGTTCTGTCGAAAAGTCACTGCCCTTGAAGAATTAGCTGAAGAACAAAGCTAATTAACAAGAAAAACGCAGAGCCTGCCTCTGCGTTTTTTTTTAAATCTGATCCGATTAATGAATCAATAACTCTAAAATTATTTGATTGTTTCTTTCAGGGTTTCGTGAATCTTCTTCACGTAGTTCTGATAATTCCCTGAAATATCCTCAACAGTCAACTCATTCACTATATCCGGCTGCACACCCAAGTTCTCAATCGGCTGCCCATTGAGACGAATCCC
>JAAKFL010000194.1 GCA_011065065.1 Chlamydiota bacterium
ATTTTGATTCCGACTCCACATCCCTCTTCCCCCAGAGCGAATACGCGATAGCTCTCGAGCAAAACGTTGTTGAGCCCTTTCTTTGACTTCTCTGCTAGGACTCTTCATATTATTCTTGATGCTCAAGTATCGGCAAATTATATTTTTGTCATTTTCCGATAACTTAGAAAGGTTGGGGACGGTCCCATGATACTTCTGATGTCGCCCTCGTGGATTCAGGTGGTTGTAATTCATGGCAATCCACGTCGAATGATCAAGGACCTGTTGCAGCATATAGTGGTCGTCAAAATCATCATAGATATCCCAAGCTGCATCACCCGGATAAAAACCTCGACGGATTCCTAAGGCTAAGAGGCGAGAAGAACCCACCGCATTCGCATGCTCAACCCGCTCAACCCCTTCGACATACTCATCTTTCGTCAATCTCCCTGCTTGCGCCTGACGAAAAAGGTGTGACAACTGTCTATCCGAAGCGGCGTTATGTAACTCCATCATCAAAGTGTTAATGCGCTCACCCAGTGTTGGATTCGTATAGGGATTCATGACAACCTTTCGACGACGACTATCCCACATCCCTTGAAAACCAGAGGTTTCGCGATGATTTGATTCAATACAAATGCTACCATCTTCTAATATTTTATTTACAAGTTCCTGAACCTCAGGGAGCTTTTTTATTGCATGATAGGCTTTGGAATTATCCTTTGAACAATAAACTAGATGGTGAGTATGAGTGATTTGAGCATCAACGCTACTCATGACAGCCATTATGGCAATAGAAAAAATTAATATCGTTTTTTTCATAATATCACTATTTTATAGGTTACGGGATACACATTGTACTATGAATGAGTGATTTATGCAAATTTGAAATCTTTTCCTCTAGAATGGCCGACTTAATATTGATTTAAAAAAATAATTACTAGATTATGGAGAGTTTCAAAACAAGTAGATAGAAAGGAGGGAGTAATATGAGCTTAGAAATTTCAAGTAGTCCGGTGTTCTTAACAATGGTGAATTGTGGAAGAGATCCAGATTTAAGACTTAAAGTTTGGGAAGAGGCTGAACCCAGTTTTGGAATCCAAAACTATGATAAAAATAGCATATGTTGTCACGTTTCAAAAGCAGCTCTAAAAGTAATACAACAAACTGGATGTCGCACCTTGATCATACGGAGAGTGCCAGTTCAGAATTAAGATCTTTCCTGAGACTATTTTATTAAATTTTTATGGATCTGTAGTTTTCTCTTTGGAAACGATGCCGGGTATCCATTTGATTGGTTTGATCCAATTTGTTGTCCATCCCCATGTGGTTGAGGGTTCTTCTGGGGGATCTTTTTCGTCTGTTAATTCTATAAAAGTTTCATTTTCTTTTTTTCTGATCAACAAGTTGCGAAGATCTTTTATGTAATCGGGATCTCTCACGCAGAGGTTGAGGTGTTTACAAAATTCCTCTTCATCTTTGACATAACACACCTGCAT
Source organism: Chlamydiota bacterium (assembly GCA_011065065.1). GTDB lineage: Bacteria > Chlamydiota > Chlamydiia > Chlamydiales > SLFE01 > JAAKFL01. Next base: position 1,479 of record JAAKFL010000194.1, read on the forward strand.
TTCATGAGGGGAATTGAGATCTTTGTAATTTTCATGTCCGTGGTTGATAATGAAATGCATAAAGTCGTATTTCATACCCATCTCCATTTCAGTTGGACGTTTTAATTCGATCTGATTGCTGATTTTACCCACTCCTTTTCTTTTTGTTGGAAAAGGGTCGAGAACGGAAAGAACCAATAAATTCTGGCCTACGAGATAGATTTTCATGCACTCAACAGTGAATCCTCGTGATGCGGTCGCGATCTCAATTGGGATGACCATCTTTTCACCTTTAATGGCAGTTTCTGGGCGAAATGTCAGGCGGGCGATTGACCATATTGGATCATCCTTTTTCTCTCTTAACAGCTTTTGACAGGCTTCTTGATCATATTCATGAAGAATATAGGGAAGTTGAAAAAAATCTTTAGGTGTACTGCCCATAATACCTCTTTATTTAATATCTTATACTTTTTACACAATTATTTGTAAAAAATAATAAAAATTACATTAATTAGCCTATTTGCATTAATAGTTTGACTTGAAAATAAATTTATTCTATAATGCATTAAAAAACAAAAGGATTAATTTGTTATGGAATCACCACCAAATTTAAAGACTTGTACGGATTCATGGGAGAAATGGCCTGTTCAGGATCTAAAAAATGTTAAAGTTATCCCTAAATTAGATCTTAAATTCTCATCTAATATGGATGCAACTCCTCCTGAACGTCAAATCAAGAGACGTTCTTCTGCTCGTCAGTTGGTGAACAAGTTTTCTCCTCGTAGAACTCGTAGAAAAGGTGATAAAATAGTAAGACGTTCTTCTGCTCGACAATTAGTGGTTCGACAATCAGTGGAGAAGTTATCTCCTCAAGGTGAAAAGAAGGGGAAAGAGGAAAGCTTATCACCTAACCTTCATAATCGTCGGGACCACATTAAAAATATATTCAAGTCTTATAGATCATTATCAGGTGAGGTGCGAACTCTGAGGGGGGGCAAGGATAGTAAAAATGCGAGAAGGTCGTTATCTGAGCCAGAGAAGATAAAACCTAAAACTGAAGAGAAAGATCCTTATAAGAAGCTGGGAATAAGAAAAATTGAATCTCAAGCGTACTTCTGTTATCGAATTGTGTCGCTTGAGGAGTCATTTTTGTGGAAATATCAAAAATCAGTAGAGTCTAGTACTAGTAATCGTGAGGCATTTTTTAATCAGTTTGTTCGGGTGAATTCTAAAGGGGAAAATTACCATAAGGTAGCAAAGATTATTGTCGAGATCTTAAATCCTTGTCATGCGGAAAATAAGGAAATTTTGAGGTTTATCAAGGAGCATCATCGAGCTGATTTGCGTCTAGCAAAAAACTCTAGTGAATCAGGTGCGCTACTTCGGGGGACATCTGTCGCTTCGGAAGTCATGAAGATTGTGTTTAAGCCTCTTCTTTCAGAGGTTCTAGAACGATCGACAAGTAGGACGATTGAGTATTTGTCGAATATCACAAAATATTCTCCGATTGTTTTTCATGACAATCAGATAAAAGACGATGATAAAAAGTTGGTCGTTATGTCATATACGCCATCGAATTTTGAAGATTGTTGCGATTCTTTTTATGAGGACATTCGAAAGGTTTTGAAGTTAGCTTTAAAAGGGATTCTGAAACATACGAAAGAATCTATAGTTGACATTCCTGAGGAAGTCAAGGAAGTTTATCATGATCATTTCGAGTATTGTGGAGAAATTTTTCCTGATCAAGCACATGTAGGTCATGAGCAAATCACCGGGATGTTTATTTTGCGCAGGCTTAATCCTTACCTGATATTGACTGACCGTAGAGTAGAGTATACAGATGATAATCATTCTTCGAGACTTCATCGCGCCATCCTTTGCTTATCTAGCCTGATCCAATTTACGGCAAACGAGGTGCCTGAGGATTCTAGAAAAATTCCACCTTCAGTCAAGTCCTTATTCAAAGGCAAGGGGTATGAGGAAAGGAAGAAAGCTTTAAGAGATATCATTTCTCAGATTTCTAGTTAAGAGTAAATTTATTCAACAATTCTTACTTTTTTCACCACAGAGAGACACCGAGGCACAGACTCGACTTTCGGATTTTTTTAGCTAAATAACTTTCCATCAGTTGTTTAATGATATCATTTTTTTGGATTATGGTGGCTTTAAAAATTAACCGCGAAGATCGCGAAGGTCGCGAAGATGCGCGAAGATTGGAATAATTTAT
>JAAKFL010000195.1 GCA_011065065.1 Chlamydiota bacterium
TTCACTACTTCTCCACCAAGAAAACTTTAACGAAAATTTACGGAGTTTTTTCAAGTTTGCAAATGGTGATAAGTCGGTCTTTTCTGTAAAAATCAAACTTTCAAGTTTCAAGACACGGAGTTCACTCAAATGGCATAAGTCTTTTGGCGTTAACATGTCTGTGGACAAATTTCTCAGGGTCAGATTTTGGATTTGCGTTAAGGATAAAAAGCGAGCCAAGCTTTCAGAGCTCATGTTGGTGTCTGAAAGGGTAAGTTTTTTCAGATTTTCTAGCTGGGAGAGCTGATCAATTTCATGCACATCATAGTCGGAAGCTTCCCAATAACCCAATTCTATTGAGTCAAATGAGTTTTCTTTTCGAAAGATTTCGGAATTCGATAAATCCAGATTGGTGAGTGCCGTAAGATGGACCATTTTTTCGATAATCTTATTGGAAATTTTGCAATAAATCAGATTTAGATGGGTGATTTGAGTCATGTAGTGGATCCCATTTAACGTGGGCGTTCCACTTCGGTGAATGGTGATTTCTCTAATTTGAGAGGTATCTTTGAGCGCATTCCAATAAGGTTTTTCCCAGCATCTTATGGGAAGAATGATCTTTCGGAGAGATTGCAATCTGGAAAGTGAAGTAGGATCCTTCATTACCCAACTCCAGTTTCTGAGGTCAATCTTTTGAAGATAGGGAAGATTGGAAAACACAGCAGTTGTAAACTGTTTGAGGAGTGGAAGCGGAGCCAAGCGAAATGTAACTCGTGAACCAATGCGAATGATTGGCTCTGGTGTCAGTTTCAAATAACCAATTTTGTGTTGTACAGTTTTGAGGTCGCTTTCAAATTCTGAACAGAGTATTTTTTTATGGTCGATGGTTAAGTTATCTGATAAAAGTTTATTGATTAAGCCGTGAATCTTACGGGAGAGTTTATCTTCTGCACGGGACTGTTGGTCGTCGAGGATTTCATGCCATTTTTTACAGGTGAGGGTCGCTTCATAGGATGATATCACATCCAGGTGGGCTAGGATGTGATCCCAGACCTCATCTGGATATTCTATTCGGGGCCTTTTATCTTGAGGGTAGCAGTCTTCGGCATATTTTCTTTTACGCGCCAAAGGATCCATTTTCACCTCCTGTGATAATGGATCCTAATGACTTAATCAATTTTCTGAAACAAAATAATGAAAAGAAGCTTTATCTCAGCATGTTAACAATGTAGTATGTAAAATATTTTATAGATTTTTAACTTTACTATTAAAAGAAAAACGATTAGTGGTAAGATAATTTATGTTTAGAATGATGACTGATAGATTAAACTCGTTAATTTCAGGCCTATGCATTTTTGCATTTTGGATCTTGATTTCCTTCTTTCTCTTGGGACAAACAGAGCATCAGATTCAAACTCCACCTCCTCCAGAACAAATTATTGAGTCCCAAGCTGAAGGAATAGAAATAGACCATCAACATGACCACGCTGCACATGGGGAAAAACAAGAAATAGTTTACAAAAAATTTATTAGATGGATTGGAAATTTTCACCCTATTTCTATTCATTTTCCCATTGCACTTATTGTGATGACGGGCCTTGCGGAATTGTTATATTTGAAATTTCCTTATCCCATTTATAGTAACGCGTCTCGATTTATGATTATCGCCGCAGCGGTGACTGCAATCCCTACGGCTTTGCTTGGTTTAGCATATGGGTATGAAGCGAACTACTCAGGAGTTCTTTCAGAACTTTTTTGGTGGCATAGGTTCTGTGGGATCTCAACAGCTTTCTTGGCAGCTTTGACAGCAATATTGAAAGAATTACTTCTTCGTAAAAAGATAAATGACGTCATATATTATTATACCGCTCTTGTCATTACAATAGCCTTTGTCACGACCACAGGGTACTTAGGTGGGGAGATGACTTTTGGCCTTTTTAATTTGTTCCCTTAAAAAATAAGTTTGCCGTATTTCCAAGCGAAATGTCTAAAGTTTTAATTCAAGATCATCACATCTACAGCAGGGAGAGAGTTGTTGATTAGTGGTCATTGCCGGAAGCCTTTTAACTCCCATTTTTTTTGCATATGACAAATTTTCTTCATCAAAAATATTCAATATCGTGACCTCACAATCACTACAAGCTTGCTTTTTTATCTTTTCGACGGCTTCTTCACAAAAAGGACAGCCGGCGCTAAAAATTTCAATTTTATTCATCTTTTCCTCCTATTATAAAGATTGTAAACACTGGAAATTAACAAAACAAAAATCCCTATATATGTGACTCCTTCTGACAATAACAGAATCTTTCCTAGAGCAATTAATCCTCCTCCGACAACCGCTAAAGCTAAAGGCAGAATATTTCTATGATATAGAAAATCGCGCCAGAGGATAAAATATATCAGAACGAGTAAACCTATGAGTAATGGATACAAATAGGGAGAATAACTAAAAAAACTGATTCCCACTGCCGAGAGAAGTGCCGTATATGCTGGCCAACAGAGCGGGCAGCTTACGATCGGGAGTAGGGAAAAGATGGCTGTTGCAGCGCTTGCCACAACGCCAACAATCGGCCACCGATTCTTTATATTAACTTCTTTTAGCAAAGCCGTTTTAATCATTTCTATTGTTGGGGCACCGGTCATCTGGCCCTTTTCTCCATGATAAATTCTGCATGATCGATTCGCAGGCAATAAAGGCTGTTCTCCAACTATTTTTTTATTAATTAAAATGGTCGGTGATCCAAATTGTTTTGTGTATTTTGGCGATAAAGGATCAGAACGTTCCCATTCTATCCAGTTAAGTGGAAGTGATAACTCTTTAAGTGCCTTTTCAAGATGCCTTCTCGTTTTTTCTACATTGGGACAATCTTGGTCATAAATGATCTCAATTTTAATCATGAGTTTAACTCACCTTTGTACAATTTTTGAACTCATCTTCCGAGAGAAGCTTCCTCCAGCTAGATAAATTTCTCAGGAAGGGTAAAAAATACCCTTCCTTCGAAATTTATTACGCTGGAGATCGTTTCTTTCTGGAATATTCGGTCAAAAATTGTACAAAGTCGAGTTTAATCCTCATATAGGAAAGTTAAAATCGGACATTTCTCTTTCATCCCCCCTTTTGCGCATTTATTTTCGAGATGATTGAGAGCTCGCTGAATCAATTGCAATTGCTCAATCTTTTCCTTTATCTGCTTTTTCTTTTTCCCAATTTCATTCTTCACTTTCTGACATTGAGCCTTAGTTTCTAATGACATGGATAATAGCTCTTTGATTTCTCTCAAATTAAAGCCAAGTTTTTGGGCATTTTTGATAAAATGAACCTGAGTGACTTCAATATCTGAATACTGCCGATAACCTGAAGATGTTCTCATGGGCTCATCAATAAGACCCTTTTTTTCATAAAATCTGATTGTTTGAATGTTTACATCTGCTTTTTTTGCGAGTTGACCGGTTGTATATGTCCTATCCATCATTCCCTCCCTTTATATCTTTATTATAAACCCTATACTTAAGAACAGAGTCAAGAGAAAAAATGCGTAGTAATCAATCCTTCATCAAGTTTGTCTCTTTTCAGAAGTTCCCGCTGAACCATATCTTTTTGATTATCAATTACATGAAAATAGGTTTCTCGTAGACTTTTGCATATAAATCACCACAGAGGTCGCAGAGAACTCAGAGAGAATCTCATTATT
>JAAKFL010000196.1 GCA_011065065.1 Chlamydiota bacterium
GATGCCATTTTCTCCTGCCCGATAAATGAAGCCAGCATGTTCCATTAAGACTTGCCTTTTTTCAACATCATCTGTAACACTCAGTACCCTTTCCAGCATATCTAAAAGGCGAATTAACACTTGAGGGTCTGAGCGAGCATTTTGTTTGATCGGGTTAATCGCGGCACTGACAAAGCTATCATAAGTAAATCTCTTTGAAATAACCCTCAATTCTCCCTCTTCATCTTGATAACACTCTTGTGGAAACCGTCGAATCGCAAGCATCACAAAAGCATCTCCCAAATGATCGATCACAGTCATGGCAACATACGTATTGTTGACTCCAGGTGAAAGAGCCTTCAAACAAATTTCCATCAGCTGCTCAAGATGATATTCAAAATCATCCTTAGGTAACCTCTCATAACCCAAAATAAAACACTTTCTTACCTCTGAAACGAGCGTTTCATCGTCAGTAGGCTCAGGCATAAAAACAACGGGTACTCCTCTCGCGACATAATGACCAGCTCGCAAAGGTAAAAAAAAGGCTGTCTCGTATTGGGTTCCTAATGTAACTAGATAGGGGATATCAATACTTTGAATGTACCCTGAGCTTTCGAGAAAAATTCCTTTCTCTTCATCAAACTCTTTAAGAACTTTCTTTGAAGCTTCCTTCGGCTTTTCCACATATTCTTCCAGTTCTTCGATTTTTTTTCTCAGCCCATTGGTCACAGCGGCAATAATATGATCACTTTGAATGAGATTTGTCATATGGTGGATAAACACAATAAAAATAACAAAAGAAAGCACCATGATCAAAATACCAAAGACAATGCTAAACTGCGGATGAAAGTGAGGGTCATTTTCTGTCGACAAAAAGACTATAAGAAAAAGACTATAGACAAACGCACTGATGAACCAGCCCAACACACACTTAATAAATAAGTTTCTTTTGAATACCCTCAAAATATGAGAACCATATTGCTGTGAAACGACCGTTAAAACAAGCATCGTAATCGAAAAAAGAAGCGAGGACATGGTCACCAAGGAGGCCGCTAAAGTTGTGAAAAGCTGTGTAGCCGCCTCAGAACTCCCTGTCCACATCCATGGGAAAAAGTCTTTTTTATCTGAAAGATAAAGATCAAGATCAAAAAAAAGACGCGCCAAAATGGGTCCCATCATTGTCATCATAATAGGGACAAACCAAAGACTCGTCTTCAGCTTTTCATAGAAATTTGTAAAGGGCAACCTCATGGATTAAAAGCTCCTCCACTTCGAAGCTTATGAAATCCCGATTTACCTGGAAAGGTGTAACGTAAGTCATTGAGTGTGTGTTTATATAACTTCTTGGAGTGCGCAGGCAAAGCCTGCGCACTCCAAGAAGTTTTTACTCCTTAAACCCTAGCTGATCCAGCAAGAACGCGTACCTCGGCGCATTTTCAGCATACGCTTCATAGCGTCCGGACGCGCCATGGTGCCCCGCCTTTTTATTGATTTCAAACAAGATGGGATTGTCATCTGTTTTATAATCCAATAGCTTTGCGACCCATTTTGCAGGCTCGTGAATCTGAACTTGCGCATCATTCAATCCGCCTTCCACATAAAGTGCTGGAAATCTTTGCGCCTCGATTCCGTCCACGGGTGAATAACTTTTCATGTAATAATAGAACTCTTCCTCTTCCGGATTTCCCCACTCTGGCCATTCTTCTTTTGTAAGGGGGAGTTTCGTGTCAAGCATTGTGGTGAGGACATCGACAAAAGGTACTTGAACCAATGCCGCCTTAAATAAATCAGGTCTCGCATTCAAGACCGCTCCCATGAGCAGGCCTCCAGCACTCGCACCACGGATCACAAGATTTTCTGGTGAAGTGTACCCGTCTTTGATGACATGTTCCGCACAGTTGATGAAATCGGTGAAGGTATTTTTCTTCTTCAACAACTTTCCCTCTTCATACCAAGGGCGTCCAAAATATCCACCTCCGCGGATATGCGCTATGGCACAGATGACATCTCGTTCGACAAAAGAAGGGGTGATAATGGAAAAATTGGGGTCTATAGAATAACCATAAGAACCGTATCCATATAAAAAGAAGGAATTGGTTCCATCTAATTCGATTCCCTTTTTATGAAAAATAGACATCGGTATCTCTGTTCCATCATCAGCTCGGGCAAAAATTCTTCTGGCTGTGAACTGAGAGGGATCGAAATCTCCTGCTTTCTTTTGCTTGAGCAGCACCATTGAATGTTCGCTCGTGTCAAATTCGTATGTGGAATCTGGAGTTACCGGTGACGAAAAAACATAGCGAATACTTTGGGAATCGTAGTCTTGAATACCAATGATTCCGACAGAGCCGATTTCCTGAGGAAGATCAATGTAATGCCACTCATCATCTGTTTTATCATAAAAACGCAACTTGGGTAGTCCTCGTTCCCGAGTGGTTATCGCAAGGTGATGCCGATGATGAGCCACTTGTTCAATTTCGATTTGATCATCTGTCGCCAAAAATTCGACCCACTTTTCAGGATCAAAATCTTCTCCCGAAACCCTCATCAATTTGGCATTCTTTTTATTTGCCGTCACCAGGACGAAATGCTCTCCATCACCTGGTATGATATGATAAAGGTAATCTTCAGATCGGGGTTTGATCACCTTAAATTCAGGATGAGGATGATTGAGATCTCCATAACGTGTTTCCGATGAATTTTTGCAATACGAATTGATCAAAATATAGCGTTGAAGTTTATCTTGCAATATACCGACATTGAAAGATTCTTCCTCTTCCGTGAAATAGAGTACATCATCTTTTTGGGTTTCTCCCATTTTATGATGGTAGACATATTTCGAGGCTTTATTCTCATCATGAGTCACATACCAAAACCCGTCAGAGCGGGCATTCCATTCCACATCAAAATCTGAGTCGGGGAATGAGACTTCGTGAAACCCTTCTTTTCCCACTTCTTGTATGTACAAAGTTCCAAATTGAGACCCATCTGTGTCATAGCCATAAATGATGTATTTTCCATCTGGGCTGGGGCATGACTTGGCGACATTGAGATAATCATACTTTTCGGCCTCTTCGTTCACATCGAGTAAAATCTCTTCGGGTCCATCTAGACCATGTGTTCGGCAATAAATTTCGTGTTCTCGTCCTTTCTCCATGCGTATGTAGTAATAGTATTCACCATTTTTATAGGGGACAGATTTGGAATCATGTTCAATACGACCCATAAATTCTTCATAAACTTTATCGGTAAATGGTTTCATCGGTTCTAATTGCTGTTTGGTATAGGTGTTCCAATCATCTAAGTGAGCTTCTAGATCGGGTCCTTTTTCTCGCATCCACTGATAATTGTCGACACGGACATCACCATGTTGACAATGTTCATAACGAATTTGTTTCGCTTTGGGCATTGCGACGGTGGTTTCAATTCTTTGCTTTTTTTCAACGTGAGTTTCTATTTGAGCAGGCGTTTCATGAACTGGCGTAATGGGTAACATAACTTCCTCCTTGGTTGACAAGTTCGCCATCTTAAATCCATATGCGAATTAAAGACAACTTTTTTGAATTTAACCGCGAAGATCGCGAAGAGCGCGAAGATGCGCGAAGACTGGATTCAATCATGGTGATTTACGATGACTTTTCCGTTTTAAAAAAGATAAATCGGACTTAGACAGTGTCTTCGCGGT
>JAAKFL010000197.1 GCA_011065065.1 Chlamydiota bacterium
GTATTGATCTCGTCGTACAATCTCGCTTCTTGGGTTTGATATATTTGTAAATGTCATGCTTGGACCTAAAAAAACATGATCTTCACACACGACACCACTATATATGCTTACGTTATTTTGAACCTTGACATTTTGGCCTAAAATCACATCCGGGCTTATTACGACGTTTTGTCCAATGTTACATTTTTCACCGATTTTTGCCCCACTCATCACATGGCTAAAATGCCAAATCTTTGTATCTTCGCCAATGTCAGCACCAGTATCGATGACAGCTGTCGGATGGACAAAATAATCAGGTGGAGTTCCTTGTACAAATTGATGATGTTCAGTAGGTAATTTTGCTGTCCCATCCTCATTGAGGCTAGCCTGAGCAGCTTGAAGCACTTTTAAAACCCGTAAGCCCTCATGTCCATCAGTTTTTGGTGTGATGCGCTCATCACAGTATCTGATGAAATGTAAACACTCATTTCTGAGAGGCTCTTTTTCTGTAGGAACAATATTTTCGGGTTCATTTTTAGTGGCCAAGGGAATGTGCCCATCAGTCCATGTGACATGATTACGATACAATAGGAGTTTCTCCTTCCATGGCTTTGTATCATCAAAGACCGCCATCCCGTTTGAACCCACAACGACAAGCTTTTGTTCTTTGAACGGGTTTAACCAACTCACATAAATATGGGCGCGTATATTTCCTGGGAATCGTAAAATTGTCAAAGTGGTATCTGCGATGCTAGTTGAAATATAAGCGGCTCCAGTACAACGTACCTGATCAGGCAAGCGATGTCCGCAAAGCGATAAGATCACAGAGACATCGTGTGGGGCAAAGTTCCATAGAGCGTTCTCTTCTAACCTATAAGCTCCTAAATTGAGCCGGTTGGAAACAATGTATTGCAATTTCCCAAGCTCACCAGCTCCTATCAGTTCCTCTAAACGGAGAACACAGGGATGATACTGTAGGAGATGTCCTACCATCAATATAAGACCCTTTTTTTCGGAAATCTGGATGAGTTCTTCAGCTTCTGAACAGTCTAAACATAGAGGTTTTTCCACATAGACATCTTTTCCAGCTAAAAGGGCTTGTTTGGCCATTTTGTAATGTTGAAAAGCGGGGGACGCAATCACAACTCTTGAGATGTTTGGATTTTCTAGGACAGTCTTTAAGTTTGTTGTAAGTTGAACATCAGGATATTTTTCCTGATACTGATCCAAAAGAGCTTCATTGGTATCGCAGATTGTGTGTAAGACTTTAAGTTCAAAAAAATTTCGAACCAGGTTTTTTCCCCATCTTCCCGCACCAATTACTGCGAGATTTTTTACCAACATTGTAACCTCCTTAAACATTTGCCAAAACGGTCTTCCTGACCGCTTGAACGACTGTATCCTGTTCTTCGCCTGAGAGCCACGGGTGCATGGGAAGACTAATCACCTCCTCAGATGCTTTCTCAGCCTCAGGAAAATTCACTTTCTTGTAACCTAAATAAGCAAAAACCGGCTGTTGATGAAGACATTTTTGATAATAAATAGCAGTAGGAATTCCTTGGGATTTTAATTGTTGGGCGAGCAAATCGCGATCAGGAACACGTATCGTATATTGAGCATACACGTGGGTATTGCCTTTTTGAATTTTAGGAACCACACAGCAATCTCTAAGTAATTCTGAATAGCGGGCTCCTATTTTTTCACGGGCCTTGACTTCCTTATCGTAGTGAGGAAACTTAGCCAATAAAACTGCCGCCTGTATGGTGTCAAAACGCCCATTTAATCCTAAAATAGGATGATAGTGTTTTTTCAAACTTCCGTGTGTTCGTATTGCCCGCATTTTTCCGGCAAGTTCGTCATTATCGGTAAATATCGCACCGCCATCACCATAGCAGCCAAACGGTTTTGCAGGAAAAAAGCTTGTTGATCCAATCGTCGTGTCGCCGCAGCTTCTTTTTCCATTTTGCATAGCCCCAAAACTTTGCGCACCGTCTTCGATCACAGGCAAATTGTGTTTTTCTGCTATTGTATTAATCGCAGTATAATCAGGCATCTGACCAAATAAACTAACGGGCATGATGGCTTTGGTACGTTCCGTTATAGCATCTTCTATTTGATCAATAGCGATACTGAACGTCTCTGGTTCTATATCTACAAAGACTGGTGTAGCACCCACAAGTGAGATAACCTCAGCTGTCGAAATCCAGGTAAAGGGGACAGTGATCACCTCATCACCTGGTCCAATATTGAGAGCCATGAGTGCAATCATTAAACTGTCTGTCCCACTCGAAACAGTTATGCAATGTTTTACCCCCACATACTCAGCCAAAATTGCTTCAAGCTCTTTAACTTGAGAACCAAGGATAAAATTTCCTTGCTCTAGGACTTGAGCGATCGCTTCATCAATCTCTTCTTTGTAAAGTTTATACTGGGCTTTGATGTCAATAAATTGCATAACTCCTCGTTTATTAAGCTGGATATACGTGTTCATGTTTTGAAAATGAATTTCTTGTGTCCACTACAGGAACACCATACGAAAGAATTTTCTCTTTTGAAAAATTTGAATGAAAGGTAGCCACAAGAAAACAATCATAATTATCTGACAACTCTTGGTGCTTTCTACCCGCTAAATGACCATATTCACGTGTTTTACCTATTTCAGGAATGTAAGGGTCATGATAGCCGACTATTGCACCCTTCTCTTCTAGTAATTTGATCAATTTAAGGCTCGGGCTTTCTCGAATATCATCGATATCCGATTTATAGGCGAGACCAATGATCAAAATTCTCGATCCTTTAACAGCCTTTCCGTAATTGTTTAGGCAATCTTGGACTTTACTGACAACAAATCGGGGCATGGATCGATTAATCTCTCCTGCGAGCTCAATAAAACGTGTCCTGATCCCATATTCTTTTGCCTTCCAAGTTAAATAAAATGGATCGATCGGGATGCAATGACCTCCAAGACCAGGACCTGGCGAAAAAGACATGAATCCAAATGGCTTAGTCCCGGCTGCTTTGATGATTTCCCACACATCGATTCCCATACGATCGCAAATCACCTTCAATTCATTCACAAGAGCAATATTAACGCTTCGAAAGATGTTTTCAAACAGTTTGGCGCACTCTGCAACCTTCGTGCTGCTGAGAGGGACAACTTTTTGTATAGCTAATGAATAGAAGGCAACAGCAAGATTGAGACTTTCCTGATCTGCTCCACCAACGAGTTTAGGGATATTCTTTGTTCCAAATAACTTATTTCCAGGATCTTCTCTTTCTGGACTATAACTGAGATATAGATCGTGACCCAATTTTCTTTTTCCTTTTGCTTCTAATATCGGTTTAACCACCTCATCTGTCGTCCCTGGCCAAGTAGTGCTTTCCAAAGAAACTAACGTATGTGGTTGTAAATAAGGGGCAAAAGCTTCACACGTTTCAACAACATACCGCAGGTCTGGATCAAGATGATGATCCAAGGGAGTTGGAACACAAATGATCAGTGCATCACACTCCGCAACTCGCTGAAAATCAGTCGTTGCAAAGAGCAATTGCTTATCATGGACTGCCATCAAACGATTATTGTCAATATGCTTTATGTAGCTCTTACCTTGGTTAATTGCCTGGATTTTAGTCTCATCTACATCAAATCCAATGACTTT
>JAAKFL010000198.1 GCA_011065065.1 Chlamydiota bacterium
GAACCTGCACCTTTTGCTGATTGATTTCCTTCTTCAGATTCTCGTTTCTCTTCTCCCAAATTTTCGAGGAATTTTCTGTGATGGTTTCCAGGTAGGCTATCTTTTTGTTCAAATATTGCTCATTAGCTTCATTGATGATGTTTTGAGCTTGTTTGGCATATTGAGGAAAGTTATCCCGGTCTTTGACGATTTGATTCAAATCACTTAAAACTTGATCAATCTGCATGTCAATAAAAGGCTTTTTGAATTCATCTTGAATCAGCTCAGATGCAGTTTTGACAAGGTTTTTGTAATTTTGGCTGGTTTTTTCTAACCGCAGATAAATTTCCGGCCCCCCAATGTTTTCAATGTAATCCTTATAAACATAAAATCGGGTCTCTTTGGGAGCTGGTATCTCTAACCACTTGTTATTTTCTGCACTTCTCTTTCCTGTAATTTTATCGCCTGTGTTCATCCTGGCAATGATCGGGGCATCGAGATCGGGATGTAATCTAACGTTCACCCTTTCTCCATCTATTTCACCATCCAAAACAAACTTCCTGTGGACGTACGCTTTGGTCCCTTCTGATGGAGTGATCCCGTAAAATTCGTCTTCCTCACCTTGGATCACAAACATATCCCCAGCTTTTAACTGGTTGACAATCGGGGCTTCAAGAGTAGGCTGAGTTCGTAAACGGACGCGATTTCCGATAATTTTTCCCGTAAAGGGAGTAAAGGTGATCACTTCCTTGGGCTCCGGAGCCTCAGCTTCTGGACCGGCAAAAGTTTTAGAAAACGCTAAAAATAAGGATGATAGGATAAGAAAAGACTTCTTCAACATGATAGGACTCCTGTAATGACAACTTTAGTAAGAGGGTGTTCTTCAAATTTCGAATGGCTTTATTTGAGATTATTTTCTCCCTAGGAAGCCGCGGAATAGCGAAGGTCATATAATCCAATATTACCTTCGCTATTCCACGGCTTCCTAGGGGAAAAGAACTCAAATTAAGCTGATTCCAAATTTGAAGAAAACCTCTAAGTCAATCCTAAAAATTTTCGAGACAAAAGTAAAGAAAAAACCAAAGAAATATTTCTTTGGTCTTTATTCACATGGTTTTTGAATAAGAAATTAAATAAAAAATACATGACAAGAGTATCTTGTCATGTGTTTTTTTCTTAAGACTTTAAGACCGCCACGATATGTTCGCAGTGTTCTTCGCCACAGGTACATCCGACAGGTTCACCCAGGAAGACTTTGTATTGTTCACTGGTGTCTAACTTGTTTGTGACTAAATAAAGCTGGTCTTCTATCTCCGATACAGCCCACTGTGTAAATACAAGTTCTTCATCAGCAACTTCACCCACAAACTCATCTTGCATTTTTGGACGATTTTCTTGCGGAGCTGCGCTCGTGATCGCTCGGGTAATTTGACAATAGAAGCAATTACACCCATCAACTGGAGGCGCTAACGATTGAACTTCTTCCGGAGAAACGATCCTGGCGATATGAGCAATTTTATTCAGGACTTCAGGTGGCAAGGGTGGCATGTTCGCTTGCTGTGGATTATGCTCCATTGCACCAGAAATCCCATCAAGTGAATCAATGGCAAATCGAAATGGTGATTCTCCCTCTTCTCCCAGAATTTTGAAATCCTCTTCGATTAACTCATGTTCATGACTCTTTTCAATGTAGGCAGCATGGAAATTGAAGATCTCCTCAATCTCCTCTTCCGCTAATCCAGGTACCGAGATCGCCGTTCCATCTAAAAGATCGACTATTAGGTCTTTTTTCTTTAAATAGAGCGCTTTCACGTTCTCCCAAGCCGTAGACACGTAAGGTGGAAGGCTTAGTACTTTATCATCAATATGTTTTTTCATTAGTATCTCCTCAGAAGGCTTTACCCTTCAACCCCTTACAATTATATTATAAGCTACCCTAATTAATCTGTCAAATAGGGAGTTAGCACTCTTTTGCTCAGAGTGCTGACTCTCTACTCCAAAATAATTGGGTTTCAACAAATATTTTGATGATTTAGACTGAGGATTCAGTTTATTAATGGAGGATCCTATCATGAAAAAAACTTTTGTACTTGATACCAATGTATTGCTTCACGACCCCGAATCCTTTTTAAAATTCGCCCGGCATAACGTCGTGATTCCTCTTACAGTTCTTGAAGAATTAGACAAAATGAAACGGTTTCAAAATGAATTGGGGCGAAATGCTCGTACTGTGGCGAGACAGCTAGCGCTCCTTAAAAATTATGGAAAGGGGGATTTGCACAAGGGAGTGGAGATCGAAAATGGGTCCAGTATTCGGATACAAATGGAGTGGGAGCGATATTTCGTCGATACATTTGATCTTTCCATTAGTGACAACAAGATTTTGATGGTGGCCTATTATCTGAATAAAAAAGGAGAAAAAGTTGTTTTTGTTTCTAAGGACTTTGCTGCTCGGGTGAAGGCTGAGGCCATGGGATTAGAAGCAGCTGATTATGAAAACTTAAAAGTTTCGTACGATACCATACATAAGGGAGTCCGTCGCCTTGAGGTCACAAAACCTGAAATTGATCAGTTCTATAAAGATGGGTCGATCGAGTTGGCTCAAAACGAATTTCTAGCCAACGAGTACTGTGTTTTGATGTCACCAGAAAAATCCTCTGCAGTCGTCCGCTACAATCCCGAATCTAGCAAGCTGGAATCGCTATTGAATTTGGGGAACGTTTGGGGAATTCAGCCGCGGAATGTGGAGCAAAAGTGTGCGATGGATGCCATTTTGCGGGATGACATTCGCCTGGTGACTCTTATGGGTCCAGCTGGAACCGGAAAAACTTTACTGTCGCTTGCTTGTGGGCTGAGAAAAGTTTTTGATGAAGGAGATTACAACAGGATCTTGGTATCTCGTCCCATTGTTCCATTGGGAAGGGATATTGGATATCTTCCTGGAACAAAGGAAGAAAAGTTATCCAGTTGGATGCAGCCCATTATGGATAACTTGGAGTATGTCTGTGATACGACAGGAGGAGGAACTGGGGATACACTTCGATGGGTTTTGGATAGTAATAAGATTGAGATGGAGGCGGTGACCTATATTCGCGGGCGATCTCTTCCGAAGATTTTTATGATTGTGGATGAAGCGCAGAATCTGACGCCGCATGAAGTGAAGACAATTATTTCGCGAGCGGGTGAAGGCACGAAAGTGATTTTGTCTGGTGACCCCGAGCAAATTGACAATCCGTATTTGGATAAAAATTCTAACGGGTTGACATATACTGTGGGTCGATTTCAGAATCAGCCGCTTTTTTGCAATATTTTCTTAGATAAGACTGAGAGGTCGCAGTTAGCCGCCATCGCTGCTGACATTATGTAACGTTCTTTTATTCTGCGTGATTTAGGTATTTTTAACGCAAAGAAGCAAAGACACAAAGTCGCAAAGTATAGTTTTGCATGCTTGATCGTGAAGCGATCGTGGCCTTTCAGACGCAAATGGGGCCGAGAAATGCAGATGAAAATCTGCATTTCTCGGCCCCATTTGCGTCTGAAAACTGCATGGACCGTTGGTCCAAATGGGTTAATGTTTAGCTTTGCGTCTTCGTGTCTTTGCTTCTTTGCGTTAAAAATACCTAA
>JAAKFL010000199.1 GCA_011065065.1 Chlamydiota bacterium
GCTTAGAGGGTTGAAAATCGAACATGAAAAACCACTGCCTGTTTTCTACAAAGACGTGATGCTTGATTGTGGTTATCGACTTGACCTGGTTGTTGAAGGTCAAGTGATTGTTGAAGTTAAATCGGTAAAAACAATTGCCCCCATACATGAGGCTCAGTTACTTTCTTATCTTAAAATGTCAGATTGCAAAAGAGGCTTGCTATTGAACTTCAATGTTTTGATGCTGAAAGATGGAGGAATCCGCAGAATGATAGTTCGGTAACCTCTCTCTCTCTTCTCTGATAACTCTGATAACTCTGATAACTCTGTGGTGGAAAAAAAATGGCAGCACGTCCCATGGTAAATATTTATTACTCAACGATGGTACAGAATTTTTCTCCTCTAAAAAAGTGCACTGCATAAATTTCTGTGTGAAGCATCACAAAAAAGATGGCTCTGTGAGGGAGAGTTTTCGTTTGTAAATGCACAAGGGCGCACACAAAAATTCAGATTTGTTAACGAAGCACCCTTGAATGATTCTCATGCTGATTTCAAGGTAAATTTCATTGAGTACTGGGAAATCGACGAATCGGGGAAACAGCTTTATCACAACACCTGGGTGACGGACATCGAAATTACTCAGGAAAATGTTTACACAATAGCACGAGGAGGCAGAGCTCGTTGGCATATAGAGAATGAAACGTTTAATACGCTCAAGAATCAAGACTACCACTTTGAGCATAACTTTGGACACGGATATAAGAATTTAAGTACGGTGTTTGCCAGGCTTATGATTTTAGCCTTTTTGATAGATCAGGCCGAGCTTATTTGCTGTGGTTTATTTCAGGGGGCTTTAGAAAAACAAAAAGGGAGAAAAACGTATCTCTGGAGACGTGTGAGGGAGTTGTTTTCTACTCATATTATTTTGTCATGGAAGATACTGTATCAAGCCATTATAGCTGGTGATTCAAGAGAAATACCTATTTTGAACTCTTCTTAGAAATAATGCTCAAAAGTGGTAGTCTTAATGTCTTGAAGCTCAGATTTTAAAGCATATGCAGCCGAAATATATATTTCGACACAGCTGCCGCCTATACTTAAATATCCCCCTTTTTGAAAAACCGCTAAAACACCCTCAAAATTTTATTTCACGGGAATAGCTGGACTTTAACATTTTATAGTGACAGTAAAATTCGCACATTTCGTTATTCCGTTTTTTTTCTTGAAAAAACTTTTTGAAGAATGGTAAACACTGCAATGAGCGAGACAATACTAAAAATCAAAATGATTTTCATTTTATCCACAGGTTGTCCGAGAGAGGATCCAATGAGGTTGTAGGTAAAACTAGCTGGAATCGTTCCCAAAAAAGTAGCGAGAAGATAATCGCGCATTCGGATACCACATAAACCAGACCCATAATTGACTAGTTCCCAAGCGAAAAGTGGAATTAATCTAACGATTAAGACCGCAATAAATCCGTTTCTTGAAACAAAACGATCACAAACTTCAATCTTAGAATTTTTTAGTTTTTCCATCACAAAGTCTCTTCCTAATCGTTTTGCGATTATGAAAGGTAAAATCGAACCAATGCTAGCCCCTATAACAGTATAAACAGTTCCAAGATAAGGGCCCCAAATTGCGCCACCTGCCATGGAAAGTAGCAGGTTTGGAAATATGATAATTGAGGTAACTATGTAAATAAGTATGTAAACAAATGGTGCCCAAATACCCATGTTTAAAACAAATTTTTTAATTTCCTCAACGGAGATTTTTTCGTGTAAATCAAAATAGATTGAAAAAGCGATAAATCCGATAATAATAAGAAGAAAGGAAAAAAACTTCACTTTCTTGTTCGATAATCTAAATTGCATTGATATTCTCCTTTTTTAGTATCTAAACGGAGTTGATAAGTCCAGTTGAATATAAAGATAAATGAATAAATAGCATAAATATGTAGGAAGGACAATATAAATATCCTTTAGATTTTCCTCAATTTATCTATTATTTGTTTTATACATATCACTTTGGTAAAATTATTTTTTAACGAGGTCTCTGTATGCGAAAATGGTTCACAGCACTTCTAGTCTTTCCCCTGACGCTTTGGTCGTCAGATGTCGCAGTCGAGACAAAGCTGAAGAAACGTCAACCTCATTGGCTCCCTAATACCTTAGAGACCTATTCCAATGGCGTTGTTAAAAAGATTGTTTTCTATGATTCCGACCCCGATCTCCATCTTGATGTCCCTGTGAAAATTGTGGTGTACTCACCGCAAGGAAAAATGTCTTATGAAGGGGATTTGGCTTTTACCAAGGAACAATCTCAGTTGCACGGAGCGAGCGTTTGGTATGGAAAACGGGGAAAAGTGATTAAGCTAGCCTTTTTCTCCCAAGGCAAAATTCATGGAACAGTCCGCACCTTTTATTCTAATGATCAATTGAAGGAACTGCTTGTTTATGACATGGGGATTCCGCACGGACGTTACGCGCACTATAATGAAGAGGGAGATCTCGTCGCTGAAGGCTGGTATTCGCACGGAAAAAGAGAGGGAGTTTTCACAACCCATTTTCCCGATGGGACCATTGCTTCGGAGATTCCGTATGAGAACGGTGTTCCCCATGGACTCGCCAGAGTTCGCTACCCAAATGGAAATGAAAAATGGGTGAAACATTTCTTTCGCGGAGTTCTCCATCGCGACGAAAATCTTCCCGCGTATACAGAGTTCTATCCCGATTATTCCTATAAAAAAAAGGAGTTCTTTCGGTTTGGGAGGGCTCACGGTGCTCACGAATCTTTTCATCCCAATGGTCAAAAGAAATCCCTTTATACCTATGTCTTTGGGAAACTTGAAGGCAATCAGAAAGTATGGAATGACGCGGGTGATCTAATCGCACAGGGTGTTTATCGAAATG
This sequence comes from Chlamydiota bacterium, assembly GCA_011065065.1. Taxonomy (GTDB): domain Bacteria; phylum Chlamydiota; class Chlamydiia; order Chlamydiales; family SLFE01; genus JAAKFL01. The sequence continues at coordinate 2,889 of JAAKFL010000199.1, forward strand.
GCCGCCCTATCGGATTTCATAAACAAAAATATGCTGATGGCAAAACGGCGAACATTGCGCGTTACGATAAAAATGGAAACTTAAAGGAACCCATCGTGGAATTCGATGAGTCGGGATCTAAAACCGCCGAATATTTTCTCCGTAACGACAAACTTCATGGAACATATCGAGAATGGTTTCCCAACGACCAAATCAAAATTGATTACACGTTTGTGTCAGGGAAACAAGATGGTGTCCAAAAAGAATATAATGAACGAGGCGAGCTGATCCTTGAGTTTCATATGAAAAACGGAAAGAGGCATGGGCTATACCAAGAAAAGCTGGCAAATTTGAATTTTGATCAAGGAGACTATCACGGCATTCAAAAAAGATGGTATCCAAACGGTCAGCTTCAATCAGAAGAGAATTATGAAAATGGAGAGAAGCACGGCTTATGCCGGGCTTGGTATTCCAATGGAAACTTGGCCGTCGAGGGACATTTTGTTCAGGGGAAAGAGGATGGCGTTCACAAATTATGGGGTGAAGAGGGAACCTTCATCGCTGAAAGCTCGTACCTTAACGGTGAGTACCATGGAAGATCCAGTGAATGGACTGACGGCTCATTGAAAAAGAAGATTCACTATCAAAATGGACAGATTCATGGAGACGAAGAACTTTTTTATT
>JAAKFL010000002.1 GCA_011065065.1 Chlamydiota bacterium
CTTCTTCCCATTGCCATGGTGTGGATTGGGAGGTATCACATGAAGTTAGAAGGGCGGCACCTGCTGTTTGGTGGGCGTGGCTTACTTTCGTTTTTATTGATCTTCACGATCTTTATCATGGCGCTTGAGTGCTGGCATCTAATAAGTTAAGGTCCACCAAAGACGGCATCTCTCAGAAAAGGTTCATAAAACAGCATGGTATCATCGAGTACGTCGTTGTAAATATTCTGGTAGTACTCTTTTTCTTTCTCCGTCCATGGCCTTTTATAGAGACGCTGCTGTCTTTCATGCTTCACGCTCATCAGAAAATCAATATCTCTTGTCCAATAATGATTTAAGATAATCGGAGGATATTCCTCCAACCCTTCGTTGTAATACGCAGTTTTGTAACTTGGGATCAATTCACAAATATGAACATCTCCTTTCAAAACTGCCTTCGGCTTCACAATGCATTTGGATTTATTCACTTTACCAGGAACAAATTCTTCTCGGTACAGAAGGGTCTCAATCAACAGTTTATCACTGGGAATTTTTTCTACATTTGACGTCCCATAATACCGCCACATCACCACAATTTGACCATATTCTTCATGGTCCTCCAGAAAATCGATAAGAGAATAATGCTCAAGGGGAACAAAAAATTCATCAATGTCGATAATCGCAAGCCATCGTGTCTCCGTTTTGGCCTTTTCAAGGGCATTATCAACAGCCACATACTGAGCGCCCACCCAACTGGAACTACGTGAAGAAGGCCAATCGATAAGATCTACCTCCCCTGAGTCAACGTAAGGTTGAAGGACTTCTAAATAATGATCCTCACTGCTGTTATTATAGAGATAAAAATGCTCGACGCCAATGAGCTTATGATATTCAATCCACTCCTTTAAATATGGAGCCTCCTGATTAAACATGGCGGTGACGGAAATAAAATACTTATATTTATTTTTTCGTGGCTTTTCAAGAAATTGGGAAAAGACTTGAGTTGGAATTAACAAACATAAAACAATCAGAATCCACTTTCTCATAATGACTCCTTAAATATCGTTTCTCGAAGAGCCGGGACAAAACGCATCATCGTCAGATCTTCAACTTGGTTATAAGCATTGACTCTATGTTCAAGCTCCTCTTCAGTCCATGGCTTTTGATGGAGCCGTTCTTGCCGTTCACGCTTCACATCTTCTAGAAATTCGATGTCACGTGTCCAGTAATGATGAATCAACAAAGGAGGATACTCTTCCTGTGCTTTCGCCAAATTCAAACACATTCCCCCTTCTCTGATTCCACAATCATGAACGTTGGGATAGAGAACAGTTTGAGGCTTCACAATCGCTTTATGAAGCCAAATTTCACCTGGAACAAAAGAGGTTCTTCGGATCAGGGTCTCGACCATCAACTTGTCTTCAGGAATTCTTTCCACCCATGAAGTCCCAAAAAATCGCCACATAACAAGAATTTGATTATACTGATTCTCATTCTCAGCCAGAAAGTCAATGAGAGTGTTTTGGCTATTAGGAACGATAAACTCATCAATATCAATAATGGCTAACCATCGGCTTGATAATTTTGCACGGTCCACAGCGTCTTTGATCGCTTTTATTTGATAGTGAGTCCAATCCCTTTTAGGATCAGAAGGCCACCAAAAATACTCCACCTCCCCCGACTCAATATAAGGCGCTAACACAGTTAAAAAATCATCGGTGCTGTTATTGTTGTAGAGATAAAAGTGCTCGACCCCAACTAACTTGTGGTATTCAATCCATTCTTTTAAAAAACGAGCCTCCTGCTGAAACATGGCACAGGCCGACAAGTAATACTTCTGTTTACAATGCTCTGGCCCATTTAAAAATTGAGCAGTCAGCTGTACGGGAAAAAATAGAATGATTAACAACAACAAATTCCGTCGCATAACTCTTTATCCTTTTAGCAAAGGATTTTATAACATAATCATTGTTAAAGGTCTAAATGATTTTTTTTCATAGCCCTTCCCGGATGAATAATAACAAAATTCGATACCGTTCTTTTCAAATAAAGAACAAAAGCTTACACTATGTATTTAGTGAAATAAACCGGAGCTCTTATTCATGCGTCTAGTAATAGCCTTACTATTAACTCTTTTTTTAACGGGATGTCGTTGGGAAAGTGACACTTACTGCGATCCTAGTTTGAAAAATCTCCCAGCTCGTCCGGATGATGAAACCATGTATTATCAGCATGAACTGTGTAAAGTGATCAATGAGTATGCGACTGAATTAGAGTGGTATCATCAGGTTTGGTTAGAACATTCCTATGCGAAAAGAGATGATGATGGGCAGTTTATTGTTTGGGTGGACTTTACCTCCCAAGCTAATGAGGACATTCCTAATGCACGGAGACTATCAGTCAGAGTGATTGATGGTTTGATTGACAAGTTGAATGAAAGTGAGATCCTTAGGAATGCCCAACCAGGACCTTTTACTTTTGAGCATATTTATTTTAGCTTGGAGTACAAAAGTTTTTACGGGAAGTATAATGATTCCCTGCTTGTGGGGCGATCTGAGTTAAAGTATGGTTATCTCAATGTATTTTATGCGCACGATGCCTTCCAAGTCGAGCCAATCGTTTACCACAAACATACCGAACCTTATGAGATCTCTAGGTGCATTGTGGCAACTCAAGACGAAACTCATAAGAGGTTAAAGCCGACTGGAGAAAGCATTTTTGATCGTATGGTGAGTCCAGAAGACTGGATGTCTGGGGATCCGGAATATGTCCGAAAACCCCCTGAAGAGTTTAAATCCTATGAGTATGATTATCGCAGTACTCTGTCAAATTATCCCAAATATGCGGAGACATTGCCATCTGGTGAAATCAAAACATCTGATGAGAAGTCGACGAGCTCCAATCGGAGATAAAGTAGCCGCAGATGAACGCTGATGGCCGCATCTTTTGCTTGACGATAAAAAAACAGGATTAACAGGATCGTAAACGACAGGATTAACAGGATCCTTCTCCTATATCCTGTTTATCCTGTCGTTTACGATCCTGTTAATCCTGATATTTTTACCAAAACATTTGAAATTAATAGATTGTCAATTAAAGCCTTTCGCACTCCAAGAAATTTTTATTAATCCATCATTTCCCAAAAGGCAGAGGGTAAGGCTTCGATGATATCCGAAGCGACCATCGAATAAGGGGTCTTCTCCGTGGCCGCTATTTCACCTGCTAAACCATGCGTGAAGACTCCATATATCGCTGCATGATAAGGTGTTAGCCCCTGACTGATCAACGAAGCTATCAGTCCTGTCAAGACATCACCACTTCCCGCTGTGGCCATGCCAGGGGTTCCCGTCGGGTTCACCCAAGTAGGCTCACCAGGATGAAAGATCCAACTTGGTCCCCCCTTCAATATCAGTGTCACCTGCTTTTTTTCACAATAGTCACGACAGGCATCAAGAAAATCCGCAGTGATACTTTTTGGTGAAGGAACTCTTAATAGCCGTGCCATTTCTCCGCTATGCGGAGTCAACACGGTCTGCTTCGGCAACGCAATTTCATGCTCAGATAAAATGGTCAAAGCATCGGCATCAATCACACAAGGCGTTTCGATCCGTGGCAACACGTTTTTACATAAATTTACTGTAGCTTCAGTACGGCCAATTCCCGGCCCGAAAAATACCGCTTTCCCGTGATTGAGATTTTCTACAATACCATCATAATCATTCGTTTGATAAGGTAGCTTGATCAATTCGTAAGGACTTGACGAAAGCTCCGCTTCCATTCCCACAGGATGCAGCAAACGCATCATCCCTGCTCCGCCTCTAAGTGCTGCAAAAGAAGCCAATAGAGCCGCTCCCGGCATACTCGGAGACCCCGCAAGACCGATTACCACCCCTGCTTGATATTTGTGGCGATTGCGTGTGATCGGAGGTCGCAGCTCTTCGCACTGTTCCAGTGTGATCAAACGATAACTCGACTTCGCTTGATCGATATACTTTTGTTCTAAACCAAAATTAACATGAGTTAAGTTGCCCACATGATTCCAACCACCTTCCAAAAAGAATCCTTGCTTGGGCAAACCAAGATAAATGGTTTCGGTAGCGTGCAACCCTTCCCCTTCTCCGGTTTCTCCATTCAATCCCGAAGGGATATCAATGGCAATCGTCGGAAGCTCCGATTCGTTCACCATTTTCACAACCGATTGATAAGGTTCGCGCAACTCTCCGTGAAATCCTGTTCCAAACATCCCATCCACAATGACATCACATTGGTCAAAAAGAACATCGTAATTAGGATCTTTGTCGATGATCATTCCACCCGATGCCTCAAAACGTTTGTGATTCTTTTGACAGAGAGGAGAACACTCGCTGATCGGAGCCAATTGCAGAGCGGCAACGTGATATCCCCAAGACTTAAGACAGGTCCCGGCCACATAAGCATCGCCACTATTATTGCCTTTGGCACAAAGAAGAAGAATCCGTTTTCCTAAACGGAGATCCTGACAAAACTGTAAAACCGCTTCTGCCACTCCTTGCCCCGCAGCTTCCATAAAAAGCTCCTCGCTCGCCCCTTCGCTATAAGCGACCGACTCGATTCGGGCCATTTCCTTCGGAGTGACAATTTTCATAAGTGTTCCTCTTTCACATCCCGCTGCATCAAATAGGTAATCGCATCTTCAAGCTTGAGCTCATTGTGCAAAACCTTATGCAACCCTTCCGTAATCGGCATCTGAACTTCAGTCTCCTGGCTCAACTTAAGAGCCGCCTGGCATGAATAATACCCCTCGACAATCGTTCCAATTTCCTTTTGGGCCTGCTCGACCGATCTACCCTGAGCAATCAATTGCCCAAACCGAAAATTCCGGCTTAAGGGAGAACTGCAGGTCATACTCAAATCACCCATTCCTGCAAGTCCACTAAAGGTCTCTGGACGACATCCTTTCGCCACAGCCAACTTCCGGATCTCGTGCAAACCCCGGGTCATCAGCGCCGCTTTTGCACTACTTCCCATATTTAACGCATCGGCCATTCCACAGCAAATCGCAATGATGTTTTTCAAGGCTCCCGCCAGGGCAATTCCCTCAATATCGGAATTCGGATAAACCCGAAGTGTCTCAGTGGTAAAGACTTCACAAATCTGATTCATGAGATCAAAGTCAAAACTCGTCCCGACTATCGAAGTGGGAAGTCCATGAATGATTTCTTGAGCAAAACTTGGTCCACTGATCATCCCCACAAAACGCTTGTAATCAGAACCTAAGACATCCACTACCACATCGGGGAGAGTCAATCCCGAATCAATTTCAATCCCCTTTGAGGTCAAAACCAAGGGACGACGATCGGTAAGGTATTTTTTTAATTCTGTGAGAACGGGCCTTAACCCACCAGTGGTCACAGATTCCACAATCATATCGGAGTCCTTTAAGGCCTCTTCAAGAGATGTGGTGAAAGTGATGGACTCTGGAGCGATAAAATCGGGATAGATGGGGTGAATTCTCGTTTGTTTCAGTTGGGCGCAAAGATCTGCGTCAATTGTCCACGCCACTACCTGGTGGCCCTTTTTGGCCAATAATGTCGCTAAACAAAAACCCCAACTTCCTGTACCTAAATAGCTTATTTTCATATACATCGATTGGTTAATTTTGTCCCATTATAACAATTAGGGGTCTTTTGGGAAACATCTAAACTTGAGTGACTATTCACAACATGTACGTGGTGAATAGTCACTTTGATTTTTAAATTTCAAAGAAAAATTATAATTACATCCTGTCCATCCTAACAATCCTTTTTATCCTGTTACCCTGTGCTAAAAAAAACAGGATATAAGGATAGTCATGATTAACAGGATCAGATTATTTCCCAACTCCAGAATAACGAACGCTCCTCTTCTCGATTGTCGCCCGCAATGTATCATCCGATCCCCAAATGTCCACCTGCTTCCGAGCTCGTGTCACCCCAGTATAAAAGACTTCGCGACCAAAAATCTCGGCCCCCTGTGGCATCAGAAGCGCAACGTGATCAAACTCGCTCCCCTGACTTTTATGCACTGACATACAATAAGCATACTCAAAATTCGGTAACAGAATACTCGGAATCTTTTTCAACCCTTTCTCGACATCCAAAAATATCGCAGTGTCTCCGTTCACCAAGACACCTGTATCCCCATTAAACAACCCAAAACGTGAATCGTTTTTCGTAATCATTATGGGCCGTGCAAAATCATTCTTCAGATTCTCAAAAATCTTTTGATTGAGACTGTCAACTCCGAATAACCCTCGCCGCAATGGGCTCAAAAGACAAAACGATTCCAAATAAGCTTTAATAGACTCATAAGAAAGATCTTTCAGTTTTGGCTGAAGCTCTGATGCATACAGAACAATGTCTTGTAATAACTGGGAAATTCTTTCGGAATTAAAAGAGAGCTTTGTCACTCCCCGATCTTGTGAATTAAGAAGAAATAGCGATTTGTCCACATCCCCTTCATAAATCGCTTCCGACAAGTCACGAATTCCCTGCAGTTCGACTCGAATGCAATGTGTGAGTTCTCCCACCTCTTCTAACAGTCCGATCATATCAGTAAATAACGACCCCGCCTCAACCGGAGGCAATTGGTGAGAATCACCCAGTAACACCAAACGAGCTCCGTTCTTCACACACGACAACAACTGTGACATCATATGCACATCAATCATAGAACATTCGTCAACAATGATCACATCCTCCGAAAGAGGTCGCCCCTGACGAACTCCAGGCCGGATTCCCAGCAACGAATGAAGGGTCTGCGCTCGAAGCGTTTGAAATCCTTCCAAAGAATCACAAACTCGTTGAAAACTCTTCTGCAAGTTGATCGCGGCTTTTCCAGTTGGAGCAGTCAAAATGAATCTAGCTTTACTTTTTTGGTCAGGAGTAAATGCATCCCACAATACTTGAATGAGAACTCCTGCTGCATGGGTTTTGCCGGTTCCAGGGCCTCCAGATATCACAGAAAGCGAATTCCAACAGGCAATTTGAATCGCTTTAGCTTGTTCAGGGAGAAGTTTCAAATTTGTAATATCAGGTTCTGGAATGGTTAATGAAGGTTGATGTTCGATTAATCTTTCAAAATGATGAATAAATAGCTTTTCACATTGGTAATATTTTGGAAGATAGTAACGATGCGCTTCATGCTTTACAGGGATGTCGGGAAGGTTTTTTACGGCATTCAGTAAATGAGCTTCGACATCATCCTTCAAGTTGTTCCACAAGGAACAAGGTTTAGGAATCACTTGATCTTCAATAGACACACATAAATTTCCTTGTCTTGTGGCTTGAGACAAGTAACAAAGAAACAGATAAACGTTTTCATGAGAATTTTTCGGAGCCGTTTTAAATGCAAGTTCCAAGTCAACAGAATCGATAAAACCTTGTTCAAATAGTGATTTCAGGAGGGAATATTGAGACAGTAAATCTGATTGATCCCTTCCTTCATATGTGGATAAAAGTTTTTGCGCTATTCCATACATCATCAGCTCCCCGGATAACAAAGTTGTAATTGCGCTCGTTCACGATCGATAAAACAGACCCCAGAATCATTATGAAAATTCATTCCTCGCAAGAAAAGGTAATAGGTTCCCCCAAAACATTCTTCAAACGATCGCGTTTCAAAAGGCTTCAGATAACGTTCCAGAGCCTGTTGGTAAATAGCTGCTTGAAAATAATAATCATGCTCCTTCATGGCCTGTTCTAGATTATCTGCATGATAATCATCGCAAGAAGACCCTAACCAATTACTCTTCCAGTCAACAATGTAGTAAAGACCAGAACATTCAAATACAAAATCAATGACCCCTTTTAGAAGGTTATCTGAGGGATTATTGGGATAAAGAAATTCGATTTCATGAAAACGAGATTCAGAAGGAATTTCGGATAAACTCACACCATTGACAAAAGGTTTCTTCAACGTATTAAATATGATCTCTCCAATGACATCACTCCATTCATGAAAGAGGGAATTCTTTGTAAAAGGCTCTATTAATGCTTTCAAATCTTTTGAATTGAATGATTGTTCTACTTTTTCGTAAGAAATCGTTTCCAAAATTAAGTGAATAAGAAGACCAATATCTCTTCCAGAGGGTATTGTGTGAGGGCTTTTATCGGGATTGTTAAAGTCATGCGGAGGATTCAAAAGAGAAGTCGATGTGAGTGACTTTGTTAACGAGGAAAACGATTTAATCACTTGTTGTGTTCCTGGTATCGTCACTTTTTCTGGACACTTCAGATCAATTTCCTGTGCAACAAACTTGTAAGGTGCAGGGGAGATCGATGTTGCTAATGAATAAGAAATATTATGTTGATGACCTTCGCGATCGATCCAATCAACAAAATTTTCCCCATGATTAAAGTGTGAAAGAAAAAGTTCGATAGGCGATGATTCTCCCTCCATAATCTCTCCAGAACCATTTTCTTCTATCGCAATAGGGACATAAAGACGATGCTTAGCACGCGTTAATGCGACATAAAGTTGTCGCATTTTTTCTGAATCGATTTCTTTTTGAAAGTTGCGATACAGATCACTTTCTGGATCAGTTATAGCCACCAAATGACCTTCAGAGTCATTCTGAACAGGAATGAAGTTATCTTTCTTCGGAGTTCTATTCATCAGACCCAAGGGAACTACAATATCAAACTCTAATCCTTTACTCATATGAATTGTCAAGATTTCTGCAGTTTCAGCATCGCGATTTTGATGACATTTCAATCCCTCATCATCGTTAAACTCCATTGTCTCAAAATCATTCAAATACTGTTGACAGCGTATTAAGGAGCCGTTTTGTTGATACTGAAATTCACTGATTAAATCACAAATTTGAACAAATTCATGAAAAAATTCTTCTGAATACTGAATCATAGACTCATAAAGTGTTCCTGAATCCTTCCATGTTGTTCGCAGTAATTGATCAATAAATTCTGCGAATCCTTTTTTTAATGCTTTCTCGCGTAAATGGCTCCACTTCTCACACACTCCCAACAAAACATCTTCCTCATCAAGCTGCTTTAACTGATGATGAGTCCATCGAAGCAAACTGCCTCCAAACAGTATTTTGAGTGCACTAATGTCTTTTGGATGATTTAACGCCTCTAAAAGTTCTTTTGTAGATTGAAAAGCAGGAGATTTCAATAAAATCTTTTGTTTTTGTTTACGAGTTGGAACAGAAAACCGCTCACAATAACGTGAGAAGTCTTCCGCTTGATATCGATCTCTTACTAATATTGCCCATTGAGAAAATGAAATATTGCATTCGTTTTTCATTCGAATCATTTCATTGACAATTGTGGAATAGAATAATTCCTCCTGCAACGGCTTCGGAGGCCATTTTGAGCCACTTTTCTTCCCTTCTCCAATAATAAAGTGTATGGATCCTTTGTCATCATGAAATTCAATTTGGTTTGATTGTTTCCCTGAAAATACTTGTTTGCACGAAATACTTTTCATTAATTTCGGTAAGTGAAAAAATTCAGGGATTCTCTCTTTTGCAAACAAAGCATTCATTGCATCCACAAGACGTGGTTCTGAACGGTAATTTGTATCTAAAGAATATAAATGATCTTCTCCTAATGATTCAGCTGCTGACATATAAGTATAGATGTCAGCCTGTCGAAACGCATATATGGACTGCTTGGGATCTCCCACAAGATAAAGGTGAGATCTTTTTTCTGGATCTTTTAAAAACAATTGCCTGAATATTCCCCATTGAATGGGATCCGTATCCTGAAATTCATCAATAATTACAGCATTATATTGACCACGTATACGATTTGCAAAATTGGCTCCACAGGACCTTCTCAGCATCTTTTTTAACAAATCATCATACTGATATTTCTCTTCATGACTTAAATAATTTTCTAAAAGTTTCTGACAATCATGTGCCATTCTACCTAATATTACATAAGGATCACACGCTTCATTGATAATTGGATGCAAATTTTCCTGAACAAAATTTACTAATTCAGGATAATGCAAATTTTCAGGTAAAGCTGCTTTACATTTCATGTTGTCAGGATGAAGAACTTTTGCATAGGTTAACCCCTCTGAGACTAGCTTTTCGAAGGCATTTTTTGTGAATTCTTGATCAAATAAAGAAGAAAAATATTTAATGTTCTGTAAAATATCTGGATTAATTTCTTTTTGACGGTTAGTGATTTTTTTAAACGATGGAGCCAACTGATAAAAATCTTCGAGTATTTTTTCTGATTGATATTTGTTTTGGATCAGCACAAATCTCTCTGAAAAATTTTTAAAAAGGGCTTCAAAACACTCTGTGGAGACGATTTTGAGTCCTCTCGATAGCAAATTTAAAAGTGCATTTTCAACTCTTCGAATATCATTTCCGTATTTAGATAAAACAAATTTCAGTTGCACAGTGCTGTATGAGCCTTGATTTAACCCTGTGATAAAGAAGTCGTGAATCACTTTTCGAATTTCATTAGATTGAACAAGGTCGTTCATGGCTTCGGTTTCTTCATCAAAAATGAATGAACATTCTTTCAATGTCCTTTCACAAAACGCATGAATGGTTGTGATAAAAGCTTCTTCAAAGTCGGCGAGAGCTTGTTCTAAGCGCCTTTTGACTTTTTTTGTTTGCGTTTTGCATTCAAGAATTTTTTTGACAAAGTCTGGGCTATTTTCAATATCACCACTAATGATAAAAGAAAGGCTACGTTCGATATTTTTATGAATGCGTTCTTTTAATTCGCTTGTAGCTGCGCGAGTAAATGTCACAACAAGAATTTGATCCACGTGACATATCGGATCTTCAATGAGTAGTCGTACATATAAATTTTCGATGGAAAAAGTCTTCCCTGTTCCCGCTGATGCCTCCAGAAGGTAGTGTCGATGGATATTTAGGTCTCTGTTAAGAACTTCAAATCGTTTCATTTTTTTATCTTCAGTTTTGAAAATAGTTCATGATCAAAATCAATGCATGAAAAAGCTTTCTCTTTCCACTTCTCAATGTAAGTGGTGTCTAATTCATCAATTTGTTTCTCTCGGAGACACCAGAGAAGGTATTTGTTATAGGATTGCTTGAACTGATTCTGCAAGGATTTATTGATCGTCTCTTCTAATTTTTCTCCTTTGAAAATGTCTTGAATCCATTCAGGAAGCAATGGTGATGCTTCATCGAGACAATGATGGTAGTAATCAATATATTTCTTCAACCATACAAATGGTTCAGCAACATCGCACGGTATTTTTGTTTTTGATTTTAAGAAAATTAACTGTTTTTTTATCGACAAGTGTTCCGGAAGTATTTCACTAATGCAATTGAGTATTAATATCTTAGGCCAGGCTGCAAAGAGCTCGGTTACAGATTCTTTATTGTATATACAAAGCCCTTCTTTTGTTAACGAATCCATCTTTCCAACGACAACATGGTTGTCAATTTTAATGGCAGGAATTTGCCACTGCTGTGGTTGAATCATTTGTATTGTATCACTGTGTTCGTTTAATTCTACGCTCAAGAAATCTGATTCGGAGATGCCTTCACTTTCTAAGAAATTTTTTAGTGCTTCACCTTCTCCTCGAAAATTCATGACTGAAAGATCCTTAAACAATCCTTGTGGAAGTCTCCCTTTTCCTTCCGCCCTTTTAATCACATCATCTAATGAGTTTTTTAGCGCTTCGGTTTTGAGCTGATATTCTTCTAGTGAATTCATCACAAAATGATCTTCTGCGGTTAATGATTCATCATCTTTAATCATGATTCCGAGGGCTTGATTGAAGTAAGTTCTTAAGGGATTCTTGGCGCATTTAAACAACTGAGTGAGAGTCACTAAAGACTCTTCTTTTTTGGGTTTTGATTCAGAATCTTGAAAGAGTTCTGACATAAAATGCTTGGTTTTCTTTTCCGGTTGAAGAAGACTTTTTGATGCTGCGTAATCTTGAAAACTGTAACTGAAAAAATTTTCATTTCTTTCAAAATATTTTTTATGAAAACTGCTAAATGGATGTTCTATCACGCAAATTTCTGATAAAGGTTTTTGTTTGTGAGTATATGAGTGATCGAGCGTGTTCAAAAGTTCTGTGATCAAAAGTGAAGGTTTTTTCTCTTGAGAATCTTTTGTGTAACTCATGATAAAATAGTCACGCGCCGACAAGAGAGCTTCTAAAAACAGATAGCGATCAAAATCTCTTGAGCTGGGTACGTAGTCTGCAAGGGAATTATGAATCATTTTGTTTAGGGGGGAACGCACTTCTTTCTTCGGGAAGACTCCCTCTTCCATCCCCATAAGTATCACAACCTTAGCGGGTATTGCCCTCATAGGAAGCATTGAACAAAATTTTACTGCCTGTACATGTGACTCTTTGAAATTCATCGACTGTTCTGAAAACGCTTGTTCTAAGTGTGCGTTTATGGTGTTCCAGGAAAATTCACAGGATTGATCGAATTCTTTTGTGAGATGAAATCGTTCAAAAATACCAAGAAGTTGTTCTTCTTCACGTAAAGCTTCGTCATCTTTTTTATCTACGCGAAAATAGGCCTCATACAGGCACCTCAAGTACAAGGTCCAATGGTGAAGATTGTGATGGTGGCATTCGGATAAAGGTTTTAGATCTTCTCGCAACGAACGGATCAAATGGATTAACTTGCCTAATAAAGGCGCCTGAGACATCTCCACAGCCTCATAGGGGACCACATGAAGAGAATTTTCATCATCTGGGCTCATGCTGAGACCAAATAGTAAACGCTCGATTCCATGTTCCCAAGTTCCCGTACGATTTTTATTTTCAATTGCAGAACTTTTCAACAATTCATTCCGATGATCCACATCACTTCCCCAGCGAATGCGTGTCTCCATCACCCACTCGCGAAATTGTGCGACATCATTTTGTGATAAACCATGCTTTCGCATCACCTCTGGGATTTCAAGAAATTGCAACATTGATACGACATCCCATCGACTCTTTGACAACTGAATGAGCGACTGAAACCCTTGGACAACAGAGCTTTGAGAGGACATTTTAAGATCATAGATCTGAAAATCAAGGGGTTGTTCAGGATTATCAAACATTGCCTTGATGTAAGGAACGTAATCTGTGATATCCGGAGCCATCACAATCACATCGCTAGGTAAATATCCATGAAGGTGAATCAAATGCATGAGATTGTTGTAAAGAATTTGGATTTCTCTGCGTCTTGTTGGAGCTACATGAACTTGAATTGTAGAGATGTCATCGATCTCTTGTTTTTCAGTTGTTGGTCTGAGAACCAGCATATCGTTTTGCAATTGGGAGAGAAGTGTATCTTTTGGGGACTCGACATGTTCAAATACTCCATCATCGCAATCATCTTCGATTTGAAACATCATTTTTCTCCCCAATCGTCCCAAATTGGCAAGAAGTACATTCCGATCCTGAAAATATTCTTCCATTTCTTGCTGTTTTTCTTCCTGGATTCCCTTTTTCCGCCATTGTCTTCGGATATGGCGAAGCTCGCTATCGGAAGTGACATCTCCCCAGTACTGTTCACAAGGAGAAAGCAGGTAATAATGGACAGGAATTGTTTGTGAGACACATTTAAAAAATTGATGGTGAAGGGCTGACAAAAAATTCAATCCAAAGAGGTGGACCTGCATGTCTTTTGGTTCAGCTTGCTTATTAAAATAGGAGGAAAGTTCCTCGTGGGGAGTCGTCCATTTGGGGTGGTTTTTGTAAATTTGTAAAAATAAAGCCTCTTGCCAATCCTTCGGACCGGATTCGCTCCAGTTTTTGATCATGGGACCGGCATAAAGTCCATATTGCATAAACAAATTGGCCAACTCCGTCGCTAATTGAGTCAATCGCCGTGCGCTTTTGAATGGAGAAGACGTTTGCAAGAAGCGGCGTAGCGGTTGCCAATGATCATCACAGGAATCTTTTAAAATAATTTGTTTGATCTCATGTTCAATAGCCAAAGCCATTTCAAATTGTGAGGCGAGGGTGCCCCGTTCAGTTTCGGGGAAGCCTTTCGCGAGTTGACCGATAACTTGGTTGATGTAGGTCATTTCGATCCCCATCGCCACTGACAGATCGGGATCTGTTGCCAATTTCCAGAGGATCCAAGATCTCATGATTGGGCTGGGAACTACCAGCAATCTCTGAGTGAAGGGGCGGGAATCTGAAAAAAGAGAATTTTTCAAGATGGTAAATAAAATTTCCATTTGGTTACTAGAATGTACACAAAAATTACCATTCATGTTATCATCTTCTTTTAAACTGAATCACTTAAAGGTTAACTCTCATTTTAGGTCGAATTTGAGTATAGATGAATTGGTTCTTAACGGACAACAATTCCGTTTTGATATATATAACAGATTAAGTTCCAACACCTATTCTTATCCTATCACTCATATTCAACTTAAATATTTAAGGTTTTAAAATGGTCGACACTCAAAAATTCATTCAATATTTTAGAACGAAGAAAATTACTTCGTTCACCTATCTCAATATCACCCAGTTTCTTGGTGCCTTGAATGATAACATCTATAAACTTTTGATTGCTTTCTTTTTGATTCAGCAATTAGGTGCTGATAGAAGCTATCTCATTTTTTCTACAACCGGAGCCATCTTTGTCCTTCCGTTCCTGCTATTCTCTTCTAACTCAGGAACCTTGGCAGATCGATTTAGCAAACGAAACATTATCGTTTTCACAAAAATCTTAGAGCTTTTAGTGATGTCGATGGGGTTGATGGCCTTCGCATTCGAAAGCGTCGCGTTTTCTTATGTCACTCTTTTTATGATGGCCACACAGAGTGCGATATTTGGTCCTTCTAAGTATGGCATCATGCCAGAAATTGTAGAGATCGAAAAGATTCCACGCGCCAACGGATTGCTGACCTCGTTCACGTTCCTTGCGATTATCATCGGTACATTTTTGGCGTCGTTCATTACCGATATCACAGACCGGAACTTTATTCTCGCCGCCTTGTCTTGTACCCTGATCTCCTTGGCGGGAGTGATGATGAGCTTTGGGATTGAATATACGCCTCCTTCCGGCTCCATAAAACGACTGGATGTGCGCTTTTTACGGGATATCTATAAGACGCTGAAAGTATCCTATCATGTTCCTTCACTTTTACCAGCAATACTGGGCTCTGCATTCTTTTTGTTTTTAGGAGCCTATGTCCAGCTAAACATCATCCCGTTTGCCATGGAAGCGTTGGGTCTGACGGATGTTCAAGGTGGATACCTGTTTCTGCTAACTGCCTTAGGAATTGGGACTGGAGCAGTATTAGCAGGAAGAATTTCGGGAAAAGTCGTAGAGTTGGGAATTGTCCCCACTGCTGCATGTGGGATTACCATCTGTCTGTTTTTAATCGATTACTACTCATCATCCCTCACTATCATCATTCCTCTGATTCTGATCACAGGGATTTTGGGGGGCATGTACCAAATCCCGTTGGATAGTTTTATCCAAATCGCCAGCCCCAATGAATCACGAGGCCAAGTCATTGCCGCCACAAACTTCTTAAGCTTTAGCGGCGTCTTGTTAGCATCTATGATGCTTTATCTCCTATCCGGTGTCATAGGGTTACGCGCAGACCAAGGGTTTTCGGTTTTAGGAGTCTTTGCTGGATGTGTTACAATTTACTTTTCTTTCCAGTTTTATGATTACGTATCCCGTTTTGTCGGTATGATCCTTTCAAAACTGCACTTTTCCACCACATATGAAGGATTAGACAATATCCCTTCGGAACCAGCACTTTACGTCTGCCAGCATACTGCCTGGAACGATACCTTATTAATGTTAGGAGCCCAACGATTACGCATGAGGTTCTTTATTCAAAATGAACAAGAACACAAAGGCTGGATGAAACGATTGTACAAGTTCTTAAGAGTTGTCTTTATTCCCGAGGTAGAAACCTTGAGTGACAATTTAGAGTCTATCCATTCCATTGGAAAGACCTTGAGAAGAGGCATTTCCATCTGTATTTTTGTCGAAAATATGGCCATTGAAGATGAAATCAATATGATCCTCTCATCTACAGCCTTCTGTGACGTTCTTAAAGCCCATGAAACAAAAATCATTCCGGTGAAAATAGAAAAAGGGGCTAAAGAGAAAAGCCATAGATTTTTACCCATGTTGATGAATCGCATTCATATTCCGGCTTATTTGACATTTTACCAGCCCAAAGAAATTGCATGAACTCACCAATTAATCCTTCAAAAAATAAAAAAAAGCCAAAAAACAACTGATTTTTCACTATAAAACAAGTTTTTGATATTTTTCTAACATTTTAAAATTATTATTTACATTAATTTGAAAATAGGTTATAATCCTTATAAATCAAACATAATAATTTAAAAAGGATATAATTAATGATAACTACTACAACTGTTAATCCTACAATTGTTATAGAAAATCTAGCTCAAGAAAACGAGAGCTTTCATAACGATTTGAAGGAGATTTTTGAGATAAACACCCAAGTGGGTTGGGGTAGATTTAATCGTGGGTCTATGACACGCCGAGCATACTCTGATCCATGTCCTTACCTTGTTGCGAAGGTTGGTGAAGCTGTCGCCGGGTATATTATTTCTGAAAAAAATTATGAGGGGCAGGCTTATATTCCTTTTATCGCCACAAACCCCGATTTCCAAGGTCAGGGAATTGGAAAAAAACTAATGTTAGCTGCAATTGAGAATGCCAGAAAGGATGGGCGCACAGGTGTCGTATTTAAATACCGAGGAAACAAGGACCATCTGAAAAAGTTTTATACGGAGACTATTCCCACCCTAGCAAAATGTACTTTTACTACCGAGGACCATGGGAAATTTATGAATGGTGATCCGAAGGTTGGAGTCAACTACGAAATCTAATCCGTATTTAGGATATTAGACGCAGATAGACACAGATGGCCGCAGATAGAATCTTAATCTGCGGCTTTTTTACGTCACAAATTTGATATCTGATTTTTTATGATTCGTCTTCAAAAATCCTACCAAAATACCAGGAAAATTTCTTGATACAATTTCTGGACGTTTTATCCTGTTAATCCTTACTATCCTGCGTGGAAAACTTCCCCTCTTGAAACCGAATAAAAAATAATAGCAACATCCTGTTCATCCTTAACATCCTATTATCCTGTATCAGAAAAACAGGATAATAGGATGGCAAGGATGAACAGGATGTTTTTTAACTCACATCAGAAAGCGTAGATCGCCTCGACTTCAAACTTTGAATAATTGATAGGTCCCGATGGCGTGTTCGTTAACAAAGATTGGAATCCAAAAATGTTAGCATAAATTTCTCTTGAATACTCAAAGCTTCCATCAAGTGAGAAATTATCTGTGATGGCATAGAGTAGCTCAAATCGCCATCCTGCATAATTTGTGAAACCACGACCATCAGCTGTCATGGTTTGCATCAGCAAGTTGCGCCCATTACGTCCAATTCCTGAAACATCTTGATCCGGGACGGCATAAGGTTCAACATACTGGTAGCAAATATCAAACGCCCAATCACCTTCATGACAAACCTGCCCAAACAAAATACCAAAATAATAGGCCAGATTCAAATGTCTGTTGATACTGAGTTCGGTTAAATTTCGTGTGTCATGATTGTATATCAACGCTCCATATGCTTTTCCTGGGATACACATACTAGGAATGCAGAAGTTATAAGCTAAGGTCCATTGTGAAACCCTGAACGAAGCTCCGACAGGCCAGGCTGTGTCACAGCGGTTCGTGTCATGGCTCATGATTGTTTGCCAGTCTATGTACGAATAGCGTAAATCAATTCCCTTGTCGCAAGGCGCTAAAAGACCGACTTCAACAATCCAAGCTCCGTGGTTCGAACGCTCATCAACTAGGAAAACTCCGCCATATCCATAGAAGTCTCCGTATTTCCCCGCATTACGTGCGTATTTTAGGAGAAGCCCATCAAAATTACTTTGAAACTGTACTCGGGAATCAAAAACTGTATAAAGAGGACGTCGACCAAGCTCCACATCAAATCGTGAACAACCATCGACAAACAAGTTATATCCCATATAGGCTTTTCTTAAACAAAGCCCTTCACAACATCCACTTCCAAATAAACCTTGAGGATCTTCCTGACAGGTTTTATTC
This sequence comes from Chlamydiota bacterium, assembly GCA_011065065.1. Classification (GTDB taxonomy): domain Bacteria; phylum Chlamydiota; class Chlamydiia; order Chlamydiales; family SLFE01; genus JAAKFL01. The sequence goes on from JAAKFL010000002.1 coordinate 18,061, forward strand.
GACTGCCAGATACCTGCATCATTATCAAACTGAATCCAAGCCACTCCCCATGAACGGTCGCACACATAATCCAAGTAAAGATTGAGCTCAACTTCAAAAGTACTGGTACTGAAGGGGATTCCTTGACCCGAAAGACCTCCACCCTGATCAGGCCCTGGTGGCCCTCCAATGGGAGGAACAATCGTGATATTTCCATTAGACTGGTCTTGACGAGCAATTCCATGATGACCACGAAACTTCTCGCAGTTAATCTTCTCAAGTATCGAAGCCCAATCAAAGCGGATGTCACCACTGATCGAAAGATTGCAATCTTTCTCTTCCAATGGAATGGTTCGTTTGGAGTTCACGTACTCTTGAACCGCCTCAAAATCCCTTTGGTCACATGCATTGTGAAAACTATCCCTTGAACACCCTAACGGTTTCGAATAAGAAGGTGTGATTGTCAATAACACTGCACTCAAAGTAAATAAGGTCAAGTACTTAAGAAGTCTCATGTTGTTTCTCCATTATGATTCAAGCCACGTCTCGTGTAAATAAGCTAAATGTCTACTGGTCAAATGAATTATATAAGTGATTAAATATTTTTTTGTAAATAGATGAATATAAGAAAAATATTGAGTCCTGAACTGACCGTGTATTTTTTTACGCTCCTATCAGGAAATAACCACATCCTTACTATCCTTTTATCCTGTTTTTTTTAGCACTTGGGAACAGGATAAAAGGATAGTAAGGATGGACAGGATATCTATTTAAATGATTGATAATGAGTAATTTTGATATTTAAGAGATCGCGAAACTTCGCGCAAACTACAACTTATACTCGTGAGGCTGAGGATAAATGCCCCACTTAGGATCGCGACGTGACCCATCCAACCAATGCCGCCATATAGACATCGGAGCTCCCACCGTCCCAGTATCATCTAGACGCCACATTTCAAATTCTCCACTCCCAGGGTTCACCACAAACCCAAACATTTCTGTGACCCAGTTTGTATCAGCAAAAATAACCGGCTCTGGCATGGAATACCCAAGTTTTTGCATGGTCGTGTGAATGATTTTGGTCCAATCATGAGTATTCGAGGTTTTCTCGATCGTCATTGTTATCAATGATTTACATAAACCTCTTAGGGCTTTTGCTGAAACCACATCTTGATAATGAACGTGATCATTCACCTGTTCAAAACATTCCATAATGGTTTGGTGCATCTGATCGTCGACTTCGGGGATGGCTTTAAAAATTTCGGTGACTCGATCTTTCAGTTGATAGGATTGAAATAGAGGAAGAAGCTCGTAAAGCATCGAGTCCACAATGTCTGGTGACAGGTAATACTTTTCCACCGGAGTCAGATTATTATCATAGGCAATGGTTTTGATCACATATTCTCGAAAGTCAACTGAACTCATTCTTTTGGGAGGATATGTAAAAGCTTTTCGAAAGAAATGGTGAAATGATTTTGGGATTTTCTCCATAAGTCGTTCTAAAAGAAAGTCGACCATGCTCCCGTCGATCGATATTCGATCGATAAATGTCTTCATGGGGGCGATCAATTGATCCCGACACCAGATATAAGTGTAATCTTTGTTCTGCCAACCTTCCTTAAAACGAGTGAACCCGGGTTTTAAGTTAAAGGCATGAGTCGGGGACACCATCAACATATTACGTTTTGGATTTACCACGTATTTTTCAGAGATTTTAGGGGAAATTTCCTTCATCACATCAATGGCAAAAACGAGCAATTCTGTCTGATTTTCCATCCAACGATCTTGGTGAGTCGGTCTCTCTTCTCGTTTAAAATAACAGGACAACAAAGTGTCCAAACTTCCTCCAGAAGTATATGCCCACGGCTTTTTTTCCACTTTGTCAAGATGTTCCAGCGGCTTTTTGGGAACCGGCGCATTTTTAGCGGCCGCCATGCGGTAAATGGCTTTTTCCAAAAATTCTTCCGTTTTCACCATTCCAACGATGGAGGTAATAATCTGCATGATATCATTTTCAAAGCCTTGAAAAGTGGGATCTGTCACAAATTCGTGCTCAGTGGAATTAAAAAACGAAGTCAAAACTTCTACAAAGTCATGCAAGTTTTTGACCGGAGTCCACGCACTCGTTATGGCTCTTCCATATTTGTAAATGAGCTGAAATCCCGCCGGGCTGTCGTCGTAAGGCCCTGTGGTAATGTGGTGCATGTCGGCGTCATACACCTCCTGAAAGTATTGTGGAAAAAGTTTCAGATATTTGTCGATCATCACGTCATACAAGTTGGCAAATGATTGGGCGCGATAACTGGCTTTTCCTCGAATTTCTTCAATGGTATGAAATTCATTCACCCGACTTTGGTACTCTGACTTCAACCACCGCGCCTCGTCTTCTGAAGCTCTTCTTAATCTCCCCTCAAGATATTTGACTTGAGCATAGACCTGTTCATATTGAACTTGGAACTCTTCAACTTTGCGATTTTCATTTTCCAATTTTTGCTTAATCGTGTTCAGAATGCATTCTCCGATGCCCCCCTTATCATCAGGGCGAAGTCCCAAGCTGGTATAAAGGTTCCATGTCGAAAAGTTCGCTTTAGTTTCAGTAAAGGTGGCTAAAGTAAATTCCCAAGACTTTAGGAGGGCATTATCCGCTAAAGCCTTGAAAGCGTTTCCAGCAATTTTGATATCTTGGAGAAATTGTGCGCATCGTTGACCTATTCCACCTTTCCCAAGACCTGTCTTGACGACATGAACCATTAAACCCCCATGGATCATCTCGTGAGGGCGATTGAGGTATTCATTGATGTCATCAGTAGTCAATTCATGATGTTGCATAAGGATCAACTCAATGAGCTCCTCAACGGAAATGTGAAAACGATCCCCAACATACTCTCCAAACTCAACTGCTTTGAAAATTAAGTCTTTTAACTGCTCTCTTCTCTGGGGAAGCGGAATCTCTTTGGAAAGAATTTCAACTGCTAAAAGAGCATTGATCAAACCGGGTGAATGCCAGATAGGAGTCGCTTCTTCCACATCCTTCGAAAAAGGGATCTGACGACGCAAGTCTCCCGCACCCCAACTAAAACTCAAGGGAGCTGCAAACTCTTCTCCCCCAAACGTTCTCTTAAGCCGACCCGTACTCAAAAGCTCCGACACATCATTCACAAACTGCTCAGGCTGTTCATCATGGATAATGACTGCCGGTGCCGTAGCAAAACAAGATCCCACGCTCTGCCTCAAATAACAAAGCAATGAAGAAAGAACAGCTCTCTTCGTATGAGCTTCCGTGATCACAGTTTTGGGACTCAGTTGCAGAGTATCCCGAATGATTTGATCCGCAAATTTATTCGAATAAGGCTTATCTAAATTTTTAATTTTGCGGCGTAAGTCCTTGTTGTTTAGGATCCGTTCCAATATGGTCAATACATGCTCATGCCGTTTAGAATCGTATTGCCGATCGTTTCCTAAGGAATAAAAATTTTCTTGAATATGACGAATTGACTCCTTCAAAGCCTCCATATCCAATTTACCTTCATCATCCACCAAGACATTAGCTAAACGTCTTGTAAAGAGAACGTTACGAACACTGCATCCAGCTTGAACGGTGGAAAGATCCAGTTGTTTTGAAAGTTCGTCGTATTCCTCAGTACAAATCTTTTCAGGAAGAGTTCCTTTTTTCGCTAATTCAGCTTTCCCGTTGCGAACGTACTGTGAAAAGACATCTGAGTTCAGCTCGTCACTTTCCAAATGAAATTTTGTCGGTAATAAATCTTGAAATTTTATCTTTCGTGCCATTTTTCTCCTCATTCAACTCTTAATGTACCTATTTTCACCATTCATTTTCCATAAAAAATTGAGCTCGTTCCCAGGCTCGACTTTAGGTTTTTTTTGGTTTTAATTTCACTAATCTATTGCCCTTCAGTGACTTAAAATCAAAAAAAATCCGCAAGTCGAGCCAAGGCCCACACGGCATTTAAATCGAGTAGAGCGTTTGGCATGGGATTTGCATGATCAATATCAGATTTGTAACGTAGGAGAGACCTATGGAAAACAAAAAGACATATTCACCTTATGAAAGAAATAATCATCAAAAAAACAGTGAATCTTTAGATAAAAAAGATAATTTACACAAAGTAAATTTACAATCAGTCATTAATGGAATGAAGCCAGGTGATTGGAAAGATGAAAATTTTCTTAAAAGCCACGAGCAGCTGTTAAATCACGTAAAAAAACTCGATTTAACACATATTGAAATTTCAGCAGATTTTCTTACATTATTGGGTGAAAACTGCCCAGAACTCAAATATTTAAAACTTCCCCCCAAATACACTGATGATGAGTTACTCAAACACCTTCCCAAAGGATTAACCGAACTGAATTTGCATAGCTGCAAAAATATCACTGACATAGGGCTTGCGTACATAAGAGATCTAAAAGATCTGACTTCCCTTGATTTGCTGTGCTGCTTTAAAATCACAGATGCTGGGCTTGCCAACCTTGAAAATTTAACTGGATTAACCTCGCTTGATTTGTCTGGCTGCAACGGAATCTCAGATTTAGGTCTTGTGCACCTACAAGAACTAACTGAATTGACAGAACTGAATTTGTTTGGCTGTAAAAGAATCACCCGAAGAGGGCTTATTTACCTGGAAAAATTGGAAAGATTAACCTCTCTTAACTTGTTTCGTTGCTAAGAGGGTGTCTCAATAGATGCTTAGTTTATAACTAAGCCCCGCCTTAATTTTTCATGGATATTTGAATGAAAATCAGTTAAAATCACTTTATGATTCATTTTTTTAAAAATTGTATTTAACTCAAATTTTTGGATAAACCACCTATGCACATTAAGTTAAAAGATGGTTCTACACTCGAAATGCCCAAAGGCAGCAGTGCTAAGGACCTTGCCGAAAAACTGAATTTAAAACAACCTCATCAAGCCCTAGCAGCGAATATCAACGGAAAAGATGTCGATTTGTCTTCTCCCTTAAAAGACGGTGATCAAGTGATTCTTTGGGAATTTAACGATCCTGAGGGTAAAGAAATTTTTTGGCACACTTCTGCGCACGTACTAGCACAAGCTGTGTTGCGACTCTATCCCAACGCAAAACCGACAATTGGGCCTCCAATTGACGGAGGATTCTACTATGATTTTGCCAATCTCCATGTCACTGACGAAGATCTTGATGCGATTGAAAAAGAAATGAAAAAAGTTGTCTCCGAAAACCACCAGTCAATTCGAGAAGATTTTTCATCAAAAGAACAAGCACTCCAAAGTTTTCAAGATAATCCCTATAAAGTTGAGCTCATTGAAAGTTTCGAGCCCGATGAACCATTATCCGGATACCGACAAGGCGAATTCTTTGACCTTTGCCGTGGACCACACCTTCACAACCTAGGAAAAATTAAAGCGCTTAAAATCATGAAAACCTCCGGAGCCTATTGGAGAGGAGATTCGAAAAATGAAATGCTGACACGGATCTATGCCGTCACATTTCCCGATAGAAAACAACTGAAAGAGCACCTGCACCTTCTTGAAGAAGCGAAAAAACGAGATCACAAAATCCTGGGCCCCAAATTGGGACTTTTTTCGCTCAGAGAAGAAGCGCCCGGCATGCCTTTTATCCATCCCCATGGGATGATCATTTGGAATCAATTGCTAGATTTTCTTCGAGAAAGGTTGCAACTCGATGATTATCAAGAGATTAAAACACCGATTCTGCTAGCACAAGAGTTATGGGAAAGATCGGGCCACTGGGACTACTACCGTGAGCACATGTTCACCACAGAAACTGAAGAACGCCACTATGTGATCAAGCCCATGAATTGCCCAGGTTGTATGCTCTATTACAAAATGCACGTTCACAGTTATCGTGAACTTCCACTTCGCATCGGCGAAATAGGAAATGTTCATCGATTCGAACCTTCAGGAGCTATCTCAGGGCTATTTCGATGCCGCAGCTTCCATCAGGATGATGCCCATGTATTCATGAAACCCGATGATATCAAACAAGAAATCATCAATATTTTAGAATTTGCCGATCACCTTTACAAAACATTTGATCTTCAATACCATATGGAACTTTCAACACGACCGGAAAAAAACACCATTGGAAGTGATGATGAATGGGAACTCGCCACAAATGGTCTGAAAGATGCGCTCGACGCTTGGGGTCACGAATACCGAATTAACGAGGGAGATGGGGCATTTTACGGTCCCAAAATTGACTTTCATATCCGCGACGCTCTGAACAGAACCTGGCAGTGCGGAACTGTGCAATTGGATATGGCCCTTCCACGTCGATTCGATCTCGAATACACAGCGGATGACGGCTCTCGACAACGCCCTATCATGCTCCACAGAGCCATCTTCGGATCCATCGAACGATTCTTTGGTATCCTCATTGAACACTTCGGGGGACGATTCCCGCTTTGGATGAGCCCACGTCAAGTCAGACTCATCTGCGTAGCAGATCGTCATGCAGATTATGCGAACCAATTGTGCCAAGACATCACAAAAGCCGGATTTAATTGCGATGTGGATCATACTCATGAATCCGTCAGTAAAAAAGTTCGCAACGCACAAATCGAGCAGGTCAACTACATTTTAACCATTGGGGATAAAGAGGTTGAGAATCAAACACTTAACCTCAGAACACGCAATAATGTGGTTCATGGTGAGGTCAAACTGAAACCTTTTCTTGAAAAAATCACCAAAGAAAGCGAGAATCGAGCTCTTGAGTCACCATATGCTGAACAATAAGAAATGGAGTATGCATGTCAAAAATCATTGCGATCAGCAGCTTTAAAGGAGGCACCGCCAAAACCTCAACAGCACTACACGTCGCCAGCGCCCTGACCCTTTTTCATAAGAAAAAGGTTCTCCTTGTCGACTTCGATTCCCAAGCTAACCTCACCACAGGACTTGGTTTCGACCCCGATGAACAAGAAAGCGCCGCACCTGTTTTACAGGGAAACGTACCTGTCGAAGACGTCATTAAAAAAACCGGAGTCGAGCAGCTCGATTTAATCCCAGGCGATACATGGTTAGAACGGGTAGAAGTCACCGGAAACCTCGCAGCTGATCGTTATTCACACGAACGTCTGCACGATGTCATTTCTCAGCTAGATTATGACATCATCATAATCGATACACCACCCTCACTCTGCTGGCTCACCGAATCCGCACTCATCGCCGCTGACCAAACCCTTGTGTGTGCTACCCCAGAATTCTATAGCATTAAAGGACTTGAAAGACTCGGTCAATTCATTGAACAAATTGGACAACGACACCCCCTTGGGACGCTCGGAGTCGTCATGTCTTTCTGGAATGCACGAGGAAAAAGCAACGAAACCTTCTTAGACGTCATTGATGATACCTTTCCGGACAAAGCTTTTGATGCAAAAATCCGACGAGACATCTGCGTCTCTGAAGCTGCCGTTTACGGACAACCCGTCTTCAACGCTCATCCAAAATCCCGTGCAGCCGAAGACTACAAAGCCTTAACGAAAGAAATATTAAAAAAATTGTAAAGCCGTTTTACATTGGAGTCAAAAACATGAGTCAAGTGAATGCATTACTTTCAGAACGATTAAACAAAAATAAAAAACAAAAATCATCAAAAACTGCGGCTTTAGCCAAGCGTTCAGCGAGTGGAAATCTTTCGGGATTTGCGGGTGTTTTCAGTATGAGCGAGTTAAGTCCTCATGAAAAGGAGCTTTTGGAGAATATTCTGCATGAGTATGCCTATGAAAATGAGGATGTGACGGAAGATCTTTCTACGTTGATTTCAATCACATCGGAAGTGAAGGCAATTAACAATCAGGCGGCTTTATTGCATGGAGAAAGAATTAAGCGGGCTCAAAAAATTCTGAAAGAGTACCGTGATGGTGCGTTTACTACTTGGTTGATTGCCACGTATGGGAATCGTCAGACTCCGTATAACTTTCTTCAGTATTATGAATTTTATGAGTCCTTATCGACTCCGTTGAAGCAGCAAATTGAATCAATGCCACGACAGGCAATCTATACGTTAGCGAGTCGAGAAGGAGATCTTAATGCCAAGCATGAGATTGTGCAGCAGTATCAAGGGGAATCTAAGAATGAGCTCCTTAAGATTATTCGCGATACATTTCCTCTTTCTGATCAAGACCAACGTCGTCGGAAGCAAGGTGAGGTAGCCATTCAGCTTTTAAAGCGGGTGCTCTCGCTGTTATCGGAGAAAAAAGCGCGTATGACTAAAAGGCAAAGAGAAACGATTCAAGATTACTTAGAAACTATAGACGAGTTAGTGGAATGAATTCATATGTGAGCCCTCTTTCAGACCGATATGCTAGTGTTGAAATGAGAAAGATATTTTCTCCGCACTTCAAATATTCGACATGGCGAAAGCTTTGGGTAGCTTTAGCGGAGGCGGAGCAAGAACTTGGTCTACCCATAACAGATGAACAAATCCAGCAGCTGTGCGAACAGGTTGATAACATTGATTTTGAAGCTGTTGAGAAGTACGAGTCTGAACTTCATCACGACGTGATGGCGCACATCAAAGCTTATGGGGATCTTTGCCCTCTCGCCGCACCCATCATTCATTTAGGATCGACTTCCTGTTATGTCACAGACAACACGGACTTAATTCAGATTCGTGAAGCGTACCGTCTGATTTTCCCGAAACTTTTGAATATTATAGATCAACTAGCACAATTTGCCGATCGTTTTGCAGAGCTTCCCTGTCTTGGCTTTACCCATTTTCAACCAGCTCAACTCACGACAGTCGGAAAACGAGCTTGTATGTGGTTACAAGACCTTGTTGTCGACTTTCACGAAATGACTCACGCGGCATCACAATTAAAATTTTTGGGAGCCAAAGGGGCAACAGGAACCCAAGCTTCTTTTTACGCTTTATTTGATAATGATGTGGAAAAATTGGACCAACTTGATCATTTAATTGCCAAAAAAATGGAATTTGAAAACCTACTCACAATAGCGGGACAGACCTATTCACGAAAGCAGGATATTCTGGCTCTATCACCATTAAGCAGTTTTGCATCCAGCGTCCACAAGTTTGCAACCGATATACGCCTCTTATCGCATTTAAAAGAGATTCAGGAGGGTTTTGGAGCGAAACAGGTTGGTTCTTCCGCGATGCCTTATAAACGCAATCCAATGCTTTCTGAAAGGCTTTGTGCGCTCTCTCGCTTTATTATTGCATCCGCAGAAAACACATACTACACATGCGCGACACAATGGTTAGAAAGAACTTTAGATGATTCAGCCAATCGTCGCCTTGTCATTCCTGAAATCTTTTTGACCACTGATGCGCTGCTGAATATTCTGCAGAAAGTGATTAGTTCCCTGACTGTAAATCCAGAGATTATTGCCCGTCGAGTCAAAGATGAGCTGCCATTCATTGCGACGGAAAATATCATGATGGAGGCGGTCAAGAATGGGGGTAACCGGCAGAAAATGCACGAGCGGCTTCGTCAACATAGTATAGCGGTTACGAATGAAGGAAAACAGGATGAATTGCTACAAAGGTTAAGTGAAGATCCTGAATTTAATCTTCAGGATCCTGAAGCTTATACTGATCCCAGTCATTATATCGGAGCTTCATCTTATCAGGTGAAACGATTTCTTAAGGAAGAAGTGGATCCAATTCTTAAAACCCAATCCCTTACAATTTAACACATCTTTTTTACAAGTCGGATATAAAAAATCACCACAGAGATCACAGAGCACACAGAGTTAAGAAATTTAATAAGAAGAATTTTACACCATAATTTTTTCGTGAATTTTCCATGATAAATGTAAATACTTGACAAACTAAATTACTAACTCTGTGTGCTCTGTGATCTCTGTGGTGATTTTTTATATCCGATTTGGAAAAAGATGCGTAGAAACGTAAGGGCTTGCCTTTGCACTCCAAAAAGTTTATTTAGTAAGGCAGTAGAATCCCAAAGACATAAAAGACCCCGCCAACAATAATCGTAGGTGTGATGGCAGCTAGGAGCAAATAGAGAGGCGCTATACCATCTGGAAAATACTTTCCAAGGATAGCTTGACCCGCCGGGTTGGGAGCATTCGCAATGACCGTTAATCCACCTCCCGTCACAGCCCCTGCTACTACGGCATACTTCATCGCATCGGTAAAGCCAGGCACAAGCGTTGCCAAATAGGTAATTTCAGCATTGTCATTAAACGCCGTAAGAATCGTCGAAATAACCATTATCATTGAACTTGATGCATCGCTTAAGATAGGACCAATCCACCAAGCTTGCAGCCCCCCATGTACAATCAGCCCCGCTAAGAAAAATCCAACGAGTATAGGTGTTTTTAAATTCAAATGAGTTTGATAAGGAAGAGTAGCCCTGTAAAAACCTAAGAAGATCAGGAACGTTCCAATGAAGATGACAGGGTAGTGAGAATGAACCACGGTCCAAGCCAAAATCACTAAATGGAATAAGCTTATCCAAAATGGAATAACATCTTCTTTTTCAGATTCTTCTGCGCTAAACGTACTCTCGGCAAATTTCTTTTTCTTTTCAAGAGCATCAAATTCTGATCGAAAGAAAGTAAAATAAACAATGTTGGAAATCAAAATTCCAATGACCGCTTTCCAGCCAAAATGTGACGCCATAAAAGCTGTATCCCAATGCCACGCCTTACTCACCATAAGAACAGCCGGTGCTGCAAAATTCGTAAACACTCCACCAATTGAAATGTTGACAAACAGTAAACCCAATGTCGCGTAAGCCATTTTAAGACTAGGCTTTAGACGAAAAAATTGTTTTCCTAACAACATGGCGGAAATGGTCATGGCTCCTGGTTCTGTAATGAACGAACCCAAAAGTGGTCCCACAGTCAAAATAGTTAACCACCATGCTTTAACGGACCCTCCACCAAGCCTTGAAATCGCCTTAACGCTATCCTCAGCCACTTTGAATATGGGTTTTGTCTGCGCTAATGCCATAATCACCACGACAAATATAGGCTCGGTGTACGAACGATTATTGAGGTAATGCAAAGCGGTGCTCCAATCATAAACAAAAGACATTATGACCATCAAAGGAATCACCCAAATTCCAAAAACCACCTCTACTTCGCTCATAAAATGGAGAATTTCCGATCCAAAAGTTTCGCGCCGGACTCCGGTTTTTCTTGCATTTAGTTCTATCAGCCAATGAGATAACACAGCAAGTTTATGGGAAAAGAAAGTATGCGTGACAGCCATTAAAAAAAGCCCGAGGGCAAGGATATTAAATGGCTGAACCTTAACACGATAAACAAGTTTATTCCAAACTCCTTCAATTTGCTGATCGTCATACCCATCCGCAGTTAAAATCAACTCATACCTTGGCTTTTCCAGTCCTGTGTCTCTCGCTACAAAATAGAGCATTTCTGTGATTGCCAGAACAAAAACGATGTACATGAGAAGTAGATAGATGGGAGTTTTTTTAACGTTTTGCATTCATGACCCCAAGCATTTATTGAGCTTAATTCCTAAAGACACTATTTTATAACTTGTATGTTAAATAAACACCACTAATTTGACTAAAGGATTTATTATGATTGGTACCGGTGAAATTATTGTGATTCTTTGTGTTGTATTACTTTTGTTTGGCGGCAAAAAACTTCCTGAGTTTGCCAAAAGCCTAGGAAAAGGAATCCGTGAATTTAAAAAAGCTTGTCAAGGTACAGACGAAGACCCTAAAGACTCATCAGAATGAACACACACAACTTGTCTCCCGAATTCTGGGACCATGTTGAAGAACTGCGAAAAACGATCATCCGTTGCTTCATTACCATTGCGTTAGCAACAGCTCTCTGTTTCAGCTGTTTTTCCTGGCTTTACCCAGTGATCACGCACCCTCTCAACACAAAAAAGCAAGTCCAGAAAACTGTCATTTCAACCGAAAGACACTCAAACCCCAACCCCTATTCGATCACGATCCCTGCGCCTCCTCATTCCATCACTTTTTTTTCTGATTCAGCTTACATGACGAAAGACAATCGGATTTCATTGCCTCCCAATGGATATATTGACATAGAAATGATAAATAACCCTCACTCCCTTGTGATTTTGGGTCCGTTAGAAGGAATCACGACCTCGTTAAAAATTAGCCTTTGGTTGGGACTTGTTATTTCTTTTCCGTTTTGGGGATTTTTCATGATGCAGTTCCTCCTCCCGGCCCTGAAAAACCACGAGAAAAATTTTATTTGTCCTTTTGCTTTCTGTTCGCTTTTATTCGTTTTTTTAGGAGGATTTATTGCCTTCACCTTTTTCATCCCGTTTACCAATGAAATTTTGCAGAATTTTAATCAAAAACTGGGAATTAACTTGTGGTCGATTTCCCATTATCTCAATTACACATTGATCATGTCGCTCTCCACAATTATTGCTTCAGAACTAGTTCTCGTGCTGTTTTTCTTAGTACATTACGGAAAAATTAATGATAAAAAAATGAGAAAATGGCGCCCAGGAGTTCTTCTGGGGATCTTTGTACTCAGCGCCATCCTGACTCCGCCAGATATATTGACACAGATTATCCTAGCACTCCCCATGGCTGGAATCTATGAATTAGCAATTCTTTATGCCAAAATCAAAAGAAGTCAAAACCGTTTAAACCAGTATCTCATCGAGAATTTTTGACCTTCTTTCATGCCAGTCGGATACTTTTATCCGCTTCAATTTAAAGCCCAACTTCTTGGCAATAAGGTTTTTGATCAAAGAGCTTCCCAAATAATGACCACTGCTGGAAAAGTGTGAGGGGCCATCAACTTCGATTAATAGATTGTAATCTTTTAAATAAATATCGAAAAACAACCCTTCAACAAAATACTCATTATCTACACAGAATCCATTTGATTTAAGACACTTCGAAATTTTTTGGTGTGTTCTACTTGATTCTGGAGATTCGCTTGTAGCTAATTTTTTTAAGATTTTAGTCTTATTCGGATAGTCATCTGAACCTCTTAGAACAAGCATTACCTGATGATATTGTTGTACATATTCAATCTTATCTAAAGATTCTGAACCTGCAATCATCTTATCAAATAAAGTTTTAGGTAAATTTAATCCAAAAACCGCAAAAGCCCAAGCTATATTCGCAATATCTTGGCTGTTGAAACCCCTGACCTTATCGCGCCCTTCGCAACTAAGAGCTGTCATAAGCCTTTCGTCATGAATCCCAAGGGTCGCAAAAGCCAAAGCTGTAATCGCAATCCCTTGGCTGTTGAAACCCCTGACCTTATGGCGCGCTTCGCAACTAAGAGCTGTCATAAGCTCTTCGTCATGAATCCCAAGTGTCGCAAAAGCCCAAGCTGTATTTGCAATATTTTGACTGTTGAAACCCCTGACCTTATGGTGCGCTTCACCGCTAAGAGCTGTCATAAGCCTTTCGTCATGAATCCCAAGTGTCGCAAAAGCCAAAGCTGTACTCGCAATCCCTTGGCTGTTGAAACCCCTGATCTTACGGCGCGCTTCACTGCTAAGAGCTGTCATAAGTTCTTTGTCATGAATCCCAAGTCTCGCAAAAGCCAAAGCTGTACTTGCTATGTTTCGACTTTCAAAGTCATTAATTTTTTCAATAGTTAAATCTCGAACAAATTGAAAAACTTTATGACTTTGAAGGTTTCGAAAATCTCCTCTTTGTTTGGCTAATTTGTGAAAAAAAGTCGAACAATTAATAAAATCAAAATTTTTGTGATGGTTACTGGCAACATTCAAAATTTCATTTACTGAATTGGCTTTTGTTATTTTTGAATTGATTTGCCTTGGATTTAATCGGTATTCTGTTTTTCTTTTATTTTTAGTTCTATCGATATTATGACATCTTGTTTGAATCGAAGAATCCTTACGATGAAATTCTTCCACTTTCGATCTTGATCTTTGCCAAGGTTCTCTTCCTGATGATTCTTTCTTTTTGGCAGTATAATTTCTTCCTTGAAAGTCACGCCCCTGATATGAACGATCTCTGAATCTCTCTTCTCTTGAAAAACCTTTTATATTTGAATTAAAATAATATGGTTCCATAAAACATCCTCAATAACTTTAATTATGAATTAACAAAAACAAATAATATCATAAAAAAAATGAAACAACAATAAAAATATTTTTTTATTATTCTAAAAGAAAAGTTAAATACGAGGTGGTTGGCGTTTAAACAGTGGCCTCGGGAAAAAACCACATCTTGTCCATCCTTACAATCCTTTTATCCTGTTTTTTTAGCACAGGATAAAAGGATTGTAAGGATGGACAGGATGTTTTTTTAAATAGTTTATAATAAATGACTTATAATTTTGTTATTTAGGAGATAGACACTTTGGTTTTTAATTTCTCCTCACATGAATGAGTTCCCTCTTATCAAAGTCATCCAAATAGTAGCGCCACTCTTCAGCATCCCAGCTAAATTGTTCTACAAGATCCTTAAACCTTTGATAATCAATATCATGCATAATTCCGACGTAATTCAAAACCAACTGGAATTTCTTTTCGTCAACGCTCACAAATGTGGCAATTTTTGAATGAGGTACAGGAGAAGGTGCTTTCAAACACTCTCGAATACTGTCTGGAATATAGTTATTTCCTTCATAAATCGCTGTCGTTAACCACAGTTTAGAGCTATCTAAACATGCTTTAGCAGTAATTAAAGAACCCAGAACACGCACATGCGCAACCCCATGCTCTTTTAATTCGTCTAAAACTGTCTTTATTTTGTTTTCAGCAACCATGATTAAACTCCATTAGCACCTTAACTTTATTATAATATAAAATCATAAATAAAACAATTACAATGACTTAAGCTATAGCTTGTAAACTACAGAATTAAAAGCTAATTGTGTGCCAATTAATCGGAGTTCTCTCATATTTTTCGAGAAATTGATTGGCTTTTGAAAAGTGTTTGCATCCAAAAAAACCATTATAAGCAGAAAAGGGTGAGGGGTGAGCGGCTTTGAGTATCAGATGCTTTTGTTGATTAAGATGTCGTCCTTTTTCTTGGGCATACTTGCCCCAAAGAAGAAAAACACAGGGTTTTTCATTCTCATTTATTTTCATCAAAACAGCATCTGTAAATTGTTCCCATCCTTTCTTTTGGTGAGATGCTGGTTGTCCTTTGCGGACAGTGAGAATGGAATTTAATAAGAGGACGCCTTGATCGGCCCATGAGATTAAGTCCCCATGTTTGGCGTTAAAACCGCCTATATCGGCCTCTATTTCCTTAAAAATGTTTTTTAAGGACGGAGGTAAGGGGACACCTTTTGGGACGCTAAAACTCAATCCATGCGCTTGTCCAATTCCATGATACGGATCTTGTCCCACGATGACGACTTTCACTTTATTAAAAGGAGTATGTTGAAAAGCGTTAAAAATGAGTTCTTTAGGAGGATAGAATTCGAACCCGTTAACCTCTTCGGATTCAAGGGATTTTTTTAGGTTGGAAATATAAGATTTACAAAGCTCGTCTTTAAGTGCCAGTTGCCAGGAAGATTCCAGTTTAATAGTAATGGGCATTTTTACTCCTTTATTAGACTTTTCCACACAGGTTGAAGAAGAGAAAAGAATATATATCTTTCTTCTTCTTCTTCAGGTGCTGTGGGAATGTTTACAATTCTATCGATTTCTCTATATAAAAACCTAGAAATTTCAATGTTCACAACTTTGTTTATAAATGGTGGTTCATAAACAGAGTATGGAATTCATCATCAGTCATGGACAATTTATCGACATGATTTAACAGGTTTTCAACATTGACACAAAGAACCCATACCATATATGATCAACACATCCAAATGAATCTACAGACGTGGGGGTGAAATATGAACAACTTAGCAGAAAACAATCTCGTTCGATTTATCAATATATCAAAGAAAAAAGACGGAATCTTTGCGAACTATAGGGTCACCGGAATCAATAGCGGTGTCATTTTCAAATCAACAATATCAGTTGATTTGGATGCTGCGGATGTTGATTTGTCAGATCCGGTTGAAGTTATTATTGAAAAATGTGCAGAAATGGCTGTTGAAAAGGTTAAAAAATCAGAAATCAAGTTTGAAGGGCTTGCAGCAGTTTAAACCCAAGTATCCACCTAATGATTCATTCATAGGCAGATATTTGGGTTTTCATCTCTGGGTGTAGCGCAGCTTGGCCAGCGCACTTGCATGGGGTGCAAGGGGTCGGAGGTTCGAATCCTCTCACCCAGATTCTTTTTGTTGATAACTTTAAGTCATAATGTTGATAACTATGCACTTGTTCATAAAGTGCACTTTATGGACAAATCATTAACGGCTCTATAAACACTAGTTTTCATAGAGGAAATATCCCCTTTATCAACATTTCCACACCACCTGAAGAAGAAGAAATAATATATATATAAAGATATTCTTCTCTGTAACTTGTGTAAATTGTGTATATTAGATATTTTAACTCTTTACTAAGGAGAATGATGTTATGGATTCGTTGCGAATAGAATTTTTTTTTGATTTGTCGGAAATCGAACACCAAGCTCTTTTTAAAGCTTTTCAATATCCTTGGGAGGTTTTAGCTGCCATAGGAGACTATCTCAACAATCAAACTTTAGGTAAAATTGATGTTGACATTCCAGAAGGAGCGTTTCTTGATAATCCCGAATTGATTTCAATTGGCGAAGGAACTGTAGTAGAACCCGGCGCTTACATCAAAGGACCTTGTATCATTGGGAAAAATAACTCGATTCGTCATGGAGCTTATATTCGTGGGAATGTTCTTGTTGGGGATAACTGTATTGTGGGGCACACCACAGAAGCTAAGAACACAATATTTTTGAATGGGGCTCAAGCTGGACATTTTGCATATCTTGGAGATTCGATACTTGGAGTTAAAAGCAATGTTGGTGCCGGAACAAAATTCGCAAATCTCAAACTTGATTGCAAAGAGGTCGTTATACATGCAAATGGAGAAACCATTAACACCCAGCTTCGAAAATTTGGTGCCATTTTGGGTGACTATGTCCAAATTGGGTGTAACGCAGTGACAAACCCGGGGACGATCATCGGCCCTCACTCAAGATGTTACCCTTGCTTGAACTTTGGAGGCGTGATTCCTCCCAAATCCATCGTTAAACCCGAACAAAAATACAAAGTGATGGCCCTTGATGAAGCTCATACATGATCTCAATTGTTACCAAGATAGAATTGAACAACAGATCCAAACGATAACCACTCAGCTAGGACCCGCTTCACCTCTGCGTGATGCTTGTGAGTATGCCCTTTTATCCGGAGGAAAAAGATTTCGCCCCGCCCTTGTCCTCATGATTGCTGAAACTCTAGAAAACCACGTCGACGCTTCCTATGCCGCTCTTGCTATTGAAGCCTTTCATACAGCCTCCTTGATAGCCGACGACCTCCCTTGCATGGACAATGATGACGAACGGCGAAACCAACCCTCTCTTCACAAAAAATATGACGAAACTACCGCTCTCCTTGCAAGCTATGCCATGATTGCAGCAGGATACGAACTCGTTTCACAAAACTCACTCCAACTCAATGATCCAGAAAGAGGGCTTATCGCTATCCAAATCACTTCCAAAAACACAGGTCTACATGGGGCCACCGGAGGACAGTACCTCGACATCAATCCTCCACACCTCACCAAAGAAGTGATCCTTGACGTCATTCAAAAGAAAACCGTTTCACTTTTTGAAATAGCATTTTCTTATGGATGGATTTTTGGCGGAGGAGATCTCAAATCATTACCCTTAGTTAAAAAAGCCTCCGAACACTTTGGAATGGCTTTTCAAATTACAGATGATATTGGCGACACGGAACAAGATATCGTCAACGGACGTCAAATTAACCTTGCTAACTTTTTGGGACATGAAGAAGCCACAAAAATGTTCCACGTGGAACTTAAAAAGTTTGAAGAGTGTGTGGGTGAGTTGGGGTTGGGGGGTTCTGGTGTTGCGTTTCTTGAAGAGTTGTTAAGCCACAGATGAACGCTGAGATTCTTTGCGTCTTTTGCATCTTTGCGTTAAAATTTACAAAGCATTTTAGTATCTTTAAACTAATACAAAAGACTTGTGGAGGCTGTCGACAAACTTACCATCGCTTCCTAACTCTCTCTCAATGTGTAACAATCGATTATATTTGGCGACTCTGTCTGTACGTGAAAGAGAACCGGTTTTGATTTGCCCAGCATTCGTTGCGACGGCGACATCGGCTATAATACTATCTGCGGTTTCTCCTGATCGATGAGAAATCACAGTGGTATACCCATGATTTTTGGCGAGGTTGATCGTATTAAGAGTTTCAGTTAGGGTTCCTATCTGATTCAGTTTAATTAGGATAGAGTTGGCAACTTGAAGATCGATTCCTTTGTGTAAAAACTCCGTATTGGTGACAAACAGGTCGTCGCCAACGATCTGAATGCGATCACTGAGTTCTTTTGTGAGGAGTTGCCATCCACCCCAATCGTTTTCATCCAGGCCATCTTCAATGGAATCGATGGGAAATTTTTCGGTGAGTTCTTTGAGGTATTGAATTTGTTCTTCTGCTGTTCTACCTAGGTAGGTTTTTGTCTTTTTGTCATAAAACTCTGAGGCTGCGCAGTCTAAGGCTAGAGTGATTTGAGATTTTGGGTGGTATCCGGCTTTTTCGATAGCTTTGATGATGAGTTCGAGTGCGGCTTCGTTGGAGGGAAGATTCGGAGCAAATCCACCTTCATCACCAACGGAAGTGGAATAGCCTTCGGCTTTTAGGATGTCTTTTAGGGTATGAAAAATTTCTGCTCCCCAACGAAGGGCTTCCGCGAATGTGGGAGCTCCGGTGGGACGTATCATAAATTCTTGAAAATCAAGAGAATTGTCGGCGTGGACTCCTCCGTTGATGATATTCATCATGGGGCAAGGGAGTTCATGTGCATTTGTGCCGCCGATGTAACGGAAGAGCGGTTGGTTTGAAGTGAGGGCTCCTGCACGTACAATGGCCAGAGAAGTGCCTAGAATGGCGTTTGCGCCAAAGTTTGACTTGTTCTCAGTTCCATCTGCTTCGATCATGAGTTTGTCGATCTCAAGCTGATCAAGGACGTTTTTTCCTTTTAATAGGTCGGCAATGGGGCCATTCACGTTACTCACAGCCTTCAGGACCCCTTTTCCGTGATATCGTTTGGGGTCGTTATCGCGTAATTCGAGTGCTTCATGTTCTCCTGTTGAGGCACCGGAAGGAACTGCTGCTGTCGCTTTGATTCCGTCGTTGGTTTCTACGGTGACTTCGATTGTGGGGTTTCCTCTTGAATCCAAAATTTCAAGAGCAGAAAGAGATTTCACGGTCGACATAAGTACCTCGTTTTAATTGGATGATATATTGTTTCAAAATTAATGAAAAATAGAGTATTCTGAATCTCTTAACTAAAAGGAGATTTTTATGTCCCAACAGACAGATGAAAGAAAAAAAGCGTTAGATAACGCTGTGAGCTACATTAAGAAGCAGTTTGGTGATGGAGCGATTATGTCGCTGGGTCAAGCTGCGAGTCGCGGAGTGAGTGTGATCTCTACGGGTGCGTTGACATTAGATACTGCATTAGGGATAGGTGGTGTTCCACGAGGACGTATCGTGGAAATTTATGGTCCGGAAGCTTCCGGGAAGTCTACTTTGGCATTGCATATTGTTGCAAATGCTCAAAAGTCTGGAGGCTTAGCGGCTTATGTCGATGCTGAGCATGCGGTGGATCCTGGTTATGCGGCGAAGATAGGGGTGAATATAGATGAATTATTAATTTGCCAGCCGGATAGCGGTGAAGAGGCTTTGAACATTGTGGAAGCCCTCACTCGTTCGAATGCAGTGGATGTGATAGTAATCGATTCTGTAGCGGCTTTGGTTCCCAAGTCTGAGCTTGAAGGAGAAATTGGTGACTCGTTTATGGGGTTGCATGCGCGAATGATGTCTCAAGCGATGCGAAAGTTGACAGCAGCGCTAGCAAAAAGCAACACATGTGCGGTTTTCATTAACCAAGTGCGTGAAAAGATCGGAATTGTTTACGGAAATCCTGAAACAACAACAGGTGGAAGGGCTCTTAAGTTTTATGCTTCTGTTCGTCTTGAGATTCGTCGTACAGGTGCAGTGAAAGGAAGCGACAACATTGATACGGGGAACAGAGTTAAGGTAAAGGTGGTTAAGAACAAAATGGCGCCTCCATTCCGCATTGCTGAATTTGATATCATGTTTGATGAAGGGATTTCTCGAACGGGTTCAGCAATTGATCTCGGAGTGCTATATGAGATTATCGATAAGAAAGGGGCTTGGTTTAGCTACAATAGTGAGCGGCTAGGACAAGGACGTGAAGCTGTTCGTGAATTGTTGAAGAAGAATGCCGAACTTCTCGAAGAAATCGAAAATAAAATTATGATAAAGCATCGTGAAGCGTGCGGATTGGCTCCTTTGGATGCTGAACAAGATTCAAAAATAGAAGAAGCGATTGAGTCAAACTAAGATTAAAAATCTCAGGATGCAGATATTCTCTCTGCATCCGAATATCCCTTTGTAAAGTGATGGAAGTTCGTTCTAATTTTCAAGATTTTTCATCAAAAATCCATGGCAATTTTGTCACAAAGACTCTCGGTAAAGCCGAAGATTACGGATTGATGATTACGGATTTAGTGGGAGAGTTTGTATTTGATCAATATGCCTCTATGAAACATGGTGAGAGGGCTTATTCTCGCAAGTTTTGCAATGAATTAAGAATGTATCCAGAAGACAAGGTTTTGGATTCTGAGGATGCGTTTCGTATTTCAAGAAGATATGAACGTGAAGCGATAAAATATTTGTTTAAAAGAAAGGTTTTGAAGCGTGGAAGAAAAGAAACCGATCTTGTTGAATTCTTAGATTATGTTCGCCCAATGGCAAAGTTTGTCGGCGCGAGTGGATTGACTGCTTTATCAGTCCCTTTAACATTTCCTGTTGCGATAAATTCTTTGGGATTAAGGCTGGCTTTACGGAGAGACCGTAATCCGGTTATTTGCATTGGGAAGACACGGTCTGTAAACTTACCTAAAGGTAAAAAGTTTTCGATCATGACGTATAATACTCGTTTGTTTGAAAGCAATATTTTGAATCGTATGTATGGCTTTAGAGACTCAAACATACGTGGTAAAGGAATTGCACGTCAAATTAGGCGGTGTAGATCTTCAGTGGTTTGTTTGCAGGGAACTTATGACACCAAAACTGTGAGGCATCAAATTGTACCTCAATTAGCTCGCGGTGGTTACAACATTTCTATGACCGTAAAGCCAGAAAAAACTGTGGGGATGTCACCGGGGTTGTTCACGGCTAGTTATTATCCGATTAAGGACGTTGCGTTTTATAAGTTTTCTCATAAAGAGTGTGAACCGCGGGTATCAAAAGGAGTTCTGATAGTCACGATCGAGATAAAAAAAGGGAAATACATTGCAGTTGCCAATACGCGGTTAGAAGGTCCTTATGATGAAGTTCCGAAGGAATTTGTGCGAAAGGGGTATAAGGAGGAATTACGGGAATGGCAACTTAAACAGATTAAAAAAATTATCTCAAATTATTGTCTCCACTCTCCCTATGAAATATCTGATATTATTTTAGCAGGTGATTTTCATATAGGACGTTATACAACTCCCATTTGTAAAAGTCCCTACAAGGCTGTTGAAAATCCAGAATACGAAGTTTTTAGGAGAGTTATACTAAAAAAAGGTAAAAAGACAGGCCTCAAATTTAAGGATTTAAACTTTCCTGATAGTGATCTTTCATTTAAAAAAGCTTGGCAACCTAGGTATCCGAGTCATGAAGAAGATCACATTTATCATAATGAAACCGGATCCGTGTCGGGTACTCTCTTGGATACGAGAGCCTTTACTTATCAGTATTTTATCGATCTTGTGGCTTGGAAAACATTTGATTATCTTGTTGCCCACCCACTGGTTTACTACAAGAAAGATATATTTGGAAAAAGTAAAAAAATGATTAAAGCTCCTCTTTTTGAACATGTTTTGGAATTTATACAATCCTCCCTAAAGGGGCTGAAACATAAAAAAGAGTTCTATTTGACCATAGGTTGGAGGAAAATTCAAAGATTATGGGTTGAAAAAGCTTACAAAAAGGTTTTTTCGGACGTTGAATTGAATCTTTACACGAGACCTGACTGCGTAGACCATATTTGTTTAGCAAAACGTTCAAAAAACATATTTTCCAAAAAAGGGCATACAAATCGAGTGATTCTTCCTTGCTCGGAAATAGGGCTTCTATCTGATAAGCTCATCACGAGAGTATCTCTAGTGCTCTGTCACCACTAAATTGATGGCATCTTCATCAATCTTTTTTTCCAGGGCTTCTTGCTCGATCTAGCAAACTTTACTAAGTTTGCGTCGA
Organism: Chlamydiota bacterium; assembly: GCA_011065065.1. Classification (GTDB taxonomy): domain Bacteria; phylum Chlamydiota; class Chlamydiia; order Chlamydiales; family SLFE01; genus JAAKFL01. The sequence continues at coordinate 40,394 of JAAKFL010000002.1, forward strand.
TCTCCGCACTTCGCCCGGAAAAAAAAGCTTGATGAAGATGCCATCAATTTAGTGGTGACAGAGCACTGAAGAAAAAATCAAAATAACTCAAGAATTTTTAAAGGGATATCTTTTGAGTGAATGGGCAGAGTGTGTTCGAAGAACTGTTCTTGATACCCTACACCGACAGTGATTACACTGGGTTTACAGAGTGGTAGCAGGCGATCATAGTATCCTTTTCCATACCCAATGCGATTGTGATGTTTATCAAATGCGATGCCCGGAATGAATGCGATATCAACATCCCAAGGATTAATTTCCTCACATTTTTCAGGAATTGGTTCTGATATTCCCCATGATGAAAGACGCAGATCTGCAAGGTTTTTGATGTGAAATAACCTCAGTTGATCCCTTTCAACAAGAGGTAAAACTAGCCTTTCTTTTTCACACAACCATGTATTGAATTCCCAAAGACAGAGTTCTGACTGAAAACTGGCGTAAGAAAGAACCATTTTACCATTGGATACATGGGACTTGAGAGATTGAGTGGCGTTTTGACTCGCCAAACCTCGTCTTTCCTCGGAAAGGCTGTCCCGAAGCTGATGCATTGAATCACGAATGTCATGTTTACAGTACAGGTTTACCATTTTTCACTTTGACCTTTGCTGTGAGATTCCCATTAGCGTCGAATAGAGTGGCGATTCCATTTCCATTCGCAATGCGTGAAACTGGGTTTGTATCATCTTTGCGATAATATTCCCCTTTCACAAGAGAATCTTTTTCGTATTCTTCAATCATCATCAGAGCTCCATCCCGATACCAAGTCATGAGAACCCCATCTTTCTGGACGTTATTCATCTCTCTTTGACTTTCTTGAGTCCCATCCCGATACCAGGTTTTCACGGTTCCTTGAAGTTGCCCTGCAATCCAGTAAGTGGAAATTTTGGGGATAGTCCCTTTACTTTCCGGATAATACTCAATATCTTCTCCGTTTTTTAACCCATTTTTCACTTGATAAATCTGCAGAATAAATCCTTCAGGACTAAAGACTTTAATCTCGCCTTCGGGCTCCCCGCGAATGTATTGTTGTTGTTCAACGAAGTAATCTTTGGCAAAAATGGCCTTATATCCTTCTCCATAGCGGATAGAGCAAACTTCATTGCCTTTATTGTCATAGTAGAATCCAAATTGCAATAAACCATCATCATAAGTCTCTTCATAAGCGAGTTGATTGGGGTCCCAATACCGGTATGATTTTCCGTGGGGAAGTCCGTTTCGATATTCGATCGAGGAAAGAAGCTCGCCATTATCGAGATAAATCATTCGAGTTCCGTTCTCGAGATTTTTGTGAAAGTTCACAGTTTTCCAAACGTTACCCGAAGAGTGATAGTAGATGGATTTCCCTTGTAGCATCCCTTTTAAGTAAGGAATCTCAGCAATCAAGCACCCGTCATCATTCCAAATATTGGCAGTACAACCAAAGATCCAGGTTTGTTGTGCCGCATCAGATAAATCGGGCTCTCCTTCCAGCACAATAGCTTCAACATTCTTTATTCCATTGCTGTGCCAGGAGTAATAATTTCCAGAAGCACGCCCATTGATGATTTCCACATATTGAAACGGTTGCCCGTTTGGATGATAGGTAATTAATTCTCCGCGGACATTTCCTTGACCATCGCGATAGAAGACACGGAGAACCTTTTCATAAGGCTGTGAAGTCAAAAAATTCACCGCCTCATATTGCTCTAGACGATCACAATTGCTAATGGTTTCGGAAAACCCATTGCGGTCGGTAATACTTATGCTCGATAATCGCTCCTCTATTGGAACAGAAGGAGCGCACCCAGAGAAACATAAACATAGGGCGCAAATCAAAAATACAGCATATTTCATGGCGTTATGGCTCCGTTGAATATTCACGTTTTAACAATTTTAAGTTTAAGTTGAAAATCTCGTTATCCTTACCCGCATATTTCTTTTCCAGCTTAAAGTCTGTGATGAGAAGTTGCAATGGATTGGGACCCGGCTGATAGGGACCGATGTCAATGCCTTCAATTTTGGCAAGGATGTTTTGCAAATCATTTAAGTCGGTTTCAACCGGATGAACTAGCGTTTCAAGGGTTTCTGTGAAGTAAGGATAAGATTGGACGACTCCTTCGGCAAATACAATCGAGTTCTTTTCTTTTAAGAAGTTGAGACGGTTCGTGACAGCCTCGTTCTCAATAAAGTTATTCTGACGTGCAATCTTTTCCAAACTCTCAGTTTCTGGCTTTAGAAGAGTGATGGATTCGATATTTTTATCTATGTAAAACCGGTCAGCATTTTGGTAATGGTTCATGACGGCTTTATTGGTCGCTTGCTTCTTTTCTTTGATCAATGCGGATTCATAAGTATAGGAAATATTTTCTCCAATCGACGAGACCTCGGATGAATAAGAATAGAGTTGATAGAGCATAAATAGGATGGGTAGGCTTCCTGCTATGAGAGCGTAAACAATAAGACGGGATTGTGAAATTGATCTTAAGAATTTGTTCATAGGCTTTTTCTCCGTTTAGGTGTTCGATTACGCAGATAAAACGAAGTCCGATAAATATCCCCGCTTGAAGTCCATTTAACCTCTCCTTTTGGATCGACAATGTCATTCGGAGCGATCAAGGCATCATGAAATTCACGTGCCAACTTGGGTATGTCGGAACTAAACTCAATTTCCACCTTTACACGATACTTCTCATTCTTTTTTTTCGCATCGGGCCTTTTCACCATCACATACTGAAAATTTTTGATATTCAATAGAGGTTTCCCTGTCGACTCATCAGCAACCAAAGGATGCTTGGCCAGCCATGCCAGGACATCACTCACTCTTGGTGTATCAGGCAAAAGCTGGAAAGTATTGGGAGATTTTAAAATCATGTTTTGCAAGAGATCAAGCCGGCCCATCAGCTGCCCTGTAGTCATATCTCTGAGAGGTGGTGATGTTTCGTAAGGATTTTTTTCTAAAAAGTCGTTTTCAAAGGAGGAATAGGGCTTTTCAATTGCTTTAAGGAGGCGTGAGTAGTTTTCCTTGACATGATCGAATCGAGACTCAATCCAAGCGTTCCCCATAAAATATAAGACGAAGGCGATGACTATCGAAGCCCCAAAGTAGCAAAGAAGAGGAAACTTTATCCGTTTCCATGGATCCCCGTATGCTAATTCGGCCTTCCTAAAATTGATCGCCGGGTCTTCTCCGGCCATCGAATCAAGAGCCAAACCAATCGGGATGGCATATTCTTGTAAGATTTCGCTTGTCTGCCCAAACTGGGGCTCCGGACGGGAAATTTCCACATGCAAACCATCGGAAAAAATTGTTTCAATCCCATTGAGGGAGGCACCGTGACCCGTCAATAATACCTTCGCGATGTTTTCTCCTTTATGCTGCTTAACAAGAGCGAAAATCGCACGACTCACCTCTTGTTTTAAACGAATAACGAATTGGTGGAGAGTCGGCATTTTTTCAAGATTTCCAGAAGAAAAATCAACATCTGATATACTTTTATCAGATCCCAAAGCTTCCACCGCCACAGATAATCCTAATGGAATCGCATGTTCTGCTAAAAGCTTTCCCTTCTCAGCCAAAATACATAGAGTCTCATCCATGCCGAAATGGAGAATGAGCGTCGGTAAGCCTGAAGACGGCGAGCTCAATGCATTGGCAAATGTCGCAAGAGCAACTGGTGAGGTCGACACAACTTCTGGGTCGATGTCCAATTTTTGTAACGCTTCGATATGAGATTGAATCAACTCTTTTTTCACAGCCAAAATCGTCAAATTAGTACTCGATTTCGTTTGAGAAATCTCAATACTCTCCAAAATTGACTCTTCTATTGGAAATGGAACAAGGGGTTCAGCCTGAAAAGTCAAAACAGCATCCACGTCCTTTTTCTTGGTTAACTTGATCTGAAGAGATCTCACTAAAACATCACGAGCCGAAAGACTTGAAACCAAAATAGCCTGGTCATTTGGAATGTCAAGCCGCTTTACATTGGCTAAATCCAATGTCTTCACTTCAGTGATTTTTGGGATTCCTTTATCGGAAGAAATATTTGCAATTTTGAGGTTATTTCCCGAGAAGAAGAGTCCGACTGCGGAAGTAGATGTTAAGATTTCGAGCATAGACAAGGCCTTTACATATTAATCGTAAGAGTTTAATATACAGTATAATTTTACTTTTTATCAAGTAAGAGGGTCTTTTTTTATGATTTTACTTATAGAAGCTATCGATAAATTATTTTTAATTTATATGATAATGATATTTGTTCGTATTTTGGGTTCTTGGTTCCCTGAGTTTCAAGGTCATACGGTGATGCGATTCATTTCTCATTACACCGACCCCTATTTAAATATTTTTAAAAGAATTATTCCTCCGTTGGGTATGTTTGATCTGAGTCCCATCGTAGCGATATTTGCCCTTCAGATCATAGAGTCAGTAATAAAATCTTTATTAATAAGAATCATATTGTGAATTTTTTAAAAAAACCATTTTTTCTTGGTAAAGCCAAGTTACCCAATAATATTTTTTATTCGCCTTTAGCGGGTTGTTCAGACTTTCCGTTTCGTCAGATGACGTCTCGATATCAGCCGGGAATCATCTATTGCGAGATGGTGAAGATGGAGGCTTTAATCCGGAATGATCCGAACACGTTTCGTCTTCTTGATTACGACAAGTCCATGCATCCTATTGGTGGGCAGCTTGTTGGGAGTAATCCCAAAATTGCGGGACAAGCAGCGAAGATGATTGAAGAGTTGGGATTTGACTCGGTGGATCTCAATTGTGGGTGTCCTGTGGATAAGGTGACGAAGGATGGAAGTGGTTCAGGTTTGTTAAGGACACCAGAGTTGATTGGTGAGATTCTTATGGAGATGGTGGCAGCAGTGGAAATTCCGGTTACGGTGAAGATCCGCGCGGGATGGGATGAGTCATCGATTAATGCTCCATTGGTGACACAAATTGCGGAACAGGCTGGAGCTAAAGCGATTACAATACATGGACGGACACGAAAGCAGGGGTATAGTGGCCCTGCGAATTGGGATTGGATACGGGAATGTGTCGAAGTGGCTGATAAAATTAAGGTTGTGGGGAATGGCGATGTCACTTCTGGCGAAGCTGCATTGAAGATGTTTGAAACCACGGGATGTGACGCGGTGTTGGTTTCACGTGGGACCATGGGGCAACCGTGGATTGTTCAAGATATTATTGACTTTTTGTCTGGAAAAGAAGTAAAGGAACGGACCTTAGAAGAGGCTCGAGAGGCACTTCTCGACCACTATCGACTTGTTTTGGATTACCAGAGATTGCGAAAAGCGACTGTGGATGCTCGCAGAATAGGCTGTTGGTATTTAAAAAAGGCTCCTGGCACAAAAAGTTTTCGTCAACAAATTAGTTGTGTAGAGTCTCCAGAACAGGCTCTCGATTTGATTCG
>JAAKFL010000020.1 GCA_011065065.1 Chlamydiota bacterium
TAACTATCCTTTTATCCTGTTTCCCTAGCACAGGATAACAGGATAAAAGGATAGTTAGGATGGACAGGATGTGGTTATTTTCCGATAGGGGTCCTAAGAGGACTGGCTCGCTTTGCGTTAAAATTTACGCGATTTTGATGGGCTTGAAGTCGAGGTAATCACAAGAGGCAAACACATATCGAACGCCTCGTTTCTCACCAAATGGCAATGCCCCATGGGGAACATTGTGAAGATGGCCAAAGACACAGATGGAGACGTTGTACTTTTCCAGAAGGTCAGAGGCCGGTGAAGGGTTCATCTGGTCATCAACTGGAGGATAATGAGTCATCACAATCCTTTGACAATCTGGATCTTTAAAACACTTGAGGCTCATTTCTAATCGAATCAATTCGCGATTGTATATGCGTAGATTTTCTTCGTGATTTTCCGCCTGCTCCAGAAGAATTTTATTGGCTCTGGGGTTTTCCTTGAACTCAATGAACTCGTTAAAACTAAAATCGGAATCCCACAGACGGACTCCGCCAATCTCAAAATTATTCCATTTGTAGACATTGTTGTGAATGGCGTGAATGGTAGGAGGCAGAACCTCAGCCACCTTGGATTGTGTCCCCCACCAATAATCGTGGTTTCCCCGAATCATCACTTTCGTGCCGGGAAGACTGTCAATCCATTCTAAGTCGGGAATGACATCTTTTATCTTCATAGCCCAAGAAATGTCTCCGGGAATGAGGACCAGATCATCCGGTTGAATTACCGCTTCCCAAGATTTTCGGATTTTTTTGTCGTGATCATGCCAGTGATCTCCAAACACATCCATCTTCTTTCCGGGAACTCCAAAGGAAAAATGTAAATCGGCAATGGCCCAAATTGTCATAATTTAAAAAGTAAAACCGTCAGAGAAGGAAGCTCCCCTTGTGACAACAATGATTCCATCCCTTACAAATAGATGGTCACCATCGTAGTTCTTCAGGCCACGTTCGTTTATTAAACGAACACCCTTCCCTAAATACACATTCTTATCAATAATCGCATTGCGTATGACGCAATCTTCACCGATTCCTAACTCTTTAGGGTAATGAGGAGAATCTTCCACAGGGGGACTGTAATCGTCATTCCCCATTAGGTACGAATTCTCAATCACCGTTCCTTTTTTCACAATTGTGCGAGGACCCAAAATGGAATTGGCGATTTCTTTTGCCTCTATTATAGCGCCTTCGCAAATAATTGAGTGAGTTATTTTTGTATCAAATATTTTAGGACCGGGTAATTGGTAATCGGATGTAAAAATAGGGTTGTTTTTGTCATAACAATTAAATTTGGGAAAGGGCTCTGTTAATGCCATGTTGGCATCAAAAAACGTCCTGATGGTTCCGATATCTTCCCAGTACCCATCGTAAACAAACGCATAGACTCCGCCCTGCTTCACTTTCTCAGGTATCAAATGTTTCCCAAAGTCGATTCCATCGTGACGATTGAGTAAGTCAAACATTACATCTCGTTTGAATAGGTAGATTCCCATCGAGCCAAGATGTCTTCGGTCTGAGTGAGGATTAAACCCTTCTTGCTCAAGAAAATGTGGAGAGAGTTCAAAATCGTCGAATTTTTGGTCTTCAGATGGCTTCTCAATAAAATCAACAATTTCGTGGTTATCTTTGACTTTAAGTACTCCCATACTTGAAGACTGTTCACGATCAATGGGAAGGGTCGCAATGATCAAATCGGCATCTGTCGTTTGGGCGTAGGCCACCATTTTCCTGAAGTCCATGTTGTAAAGCTGATCACCGGAGAGAATCAAAAAGTAATCAGCGGCGATATCGATAAGAATATGAGTGTTTTGACGAACGGCATCAGCTGTCCCTTGAAACCACTTCTCTTCGGTAGGTTTTTGTTCGGCGGACAAGATATCGATAAAACCCGAAGAGAATTGATCCATATGGTAGGATTGGAAAATGTGCCGATGGATTGAGGACGAAAGAAATTGAGTGATAATGGAAATTTTGTAACAGCCTGAGTTCACCGCATTAGAAATGGGAACATCGATCAGACGGTAGCGCCCTCCAAAGCAAATCGCTGGTTTACAACGAGTTTCAGTCAGCGGAAAAAGCCGAGTCCCTTGTCCCCCGCCCAAAATAATACAGGAAACGCGATCCATGTCGACAGGGATGACTTTGCGAGACGACTTCGGAAACTGCAAAACGGACGAAGACATTTTACCCCAATGGGTTAAGGGTTAAAATTCAGGCTTTTTCCTATAACCTCATCCTATGGGATGTATTTAAATTTTTCAAGTTAGAATATAAAAAGTTTGAAAAGTCATTAATTACTAACATTTAGAAACATATGAGGTTATGTTTAATTAAGCTTGTCACAGCCACGAATTTTAAAAGGACCGGTCTGAATGCCTTGAGCAGCATCACAGTACTCAAACATCACATTCTCACGAGAGCCTAAACTGACGGGGAACCCCTTATAAGGGACTTCTGATTTTGTCTCTTTTGAGACAAGATCAAGTCCCAATTCGTTAGCCCAATTGATCGCAACATCTTTCAATGCTTCCGTATAAGTTTTTTGCAAAGTGTTGGGGTAAATACGTTCAAAAAAGATGACCGGTTTTTCATTTTTTTCATCCCATAGAAGTCTTAAGATTAACCGTCCCACTATCCTGTTATTTTGATCTTTAATGGCAAGCATCCGATGTTTTCCATCCATCACATAACCCATTAAAGCTCTGTTTAGTAAAGGCTTTTCAGAAATGTTTTGGCAGCTCCCTGCCACTTCTGTGCCACACAAAAGAAGATCAATGGGATCATCTGTATTGATAATTTTCCAATTTGTAATGGGTGACTTTTTCGGTTGAAGAGCTTGTTTAAAAGCGTTAATGTCATTTAAGAATGGACTATCAGAATTGATGTTTGACAACTTCTTTTTCAGTGTTGTGAGTGTTCCCAAGATCTTATTTTCTGGGTACTCTCCGTTGTATAAGCCACAAAGGATATTATCAACGACTTGATATTCCTTATCTTGTTCTCCTTCAAATTCCTCATCTTGTAAAAGTGCCATTAATTTTGGAAATTTATCCTTGGGAAGGTGACCGTCACCTATCTTCATGGGAATCAATTCCTTAAAATTGACTTCAGCCTTTTCTTCTGGTTTTTCTACATAATCTACAAGGGGGATGCTTTTCATTCCATTTTTCCAGAGCTTTTTGAGTCCTATTTGAGAATCAAAAATTGTGTTGAGGTGTTCAGATCCTTCGTACCTCTGGTCGTGAAAATTACCGCTTGTCACTTCTTTAAGATAATCTGAAATTGTCTTCATCAGTTGGATACGAGTTTGTTCGGGTAAAGACTGTAAATTTGCCAAATAAACGGGAAGGGCTTCAGGCATTCTAGATTGAATAAAAAACTTCACGAAGGCGATTTGTTCTTTATAAGAGAGATCGAGATCTTCAAGGTATCCATGAAATATATTCAACAAATGATTTCGTATCCATATGGGTTTTTTGGGGCTTTCCGGAGGATCTACAAGGATTCCTAATTGGTTAAATTTCTCTAATCCCAAGAGACATCTCAGCTCAGATTGGAGTGTTTTTCCTTTAAAATGACTTAAATATTTCATGACATCCGCAAATTGTTCAGCAATCAATTCAGATGTTTGGGACAAATTTTGAAGAGTTTGTAAGAAAAGGACCTGATTCGGTCCATCTTTTAAAAACCTGTTTAATTTTCTTAACCTTTGTTCAACTTCAGGTTCAAGATTCACTCCATCTAATGCCAAAGAACATAACACGATTTCCAAAGGACAAGTACTGATTGTGCTTTTTTCAATATCATTCAGGAATTGATGATATTCCTCATCGGATGAATGGATCAATATTTTTGTGAGATGTTCTACAAGTTTGATGCGGAGTTCATGATTTCTAATTCTATATAGTGAATTAATAAATTTCTTATTGAAGAAATTGTCCATTCTTGCTTCGGGAATCATATCATTTAAGTCACCCAACATAGTCCAATAAGTCACCCATTGAGTGAGTTTGATTCTTGTTTCAAGGTGCTCAATATCTTTGATTTCATTCAGGAGATCTTCACCAAACCAACGTATCATTTTTGAGGGACACTCTTGAGTGTGTTTTTCAAACGTGTCAGCGGGGATTCCAAATTTTTCACAGGATTTGGATAACTTTTTAAGCATAGTTTTGTTGTTAAATCTCAAAGCTTTAAACAAATTAGCTTTCATGAAATCTTTATCAACAAAAATGTTGACTATGAAAAATAATAGCTCGGTGCCAACTTCGAATTCAACGAGGCGCGAGATAACTTTCTTTCTAAACTCAACATCATCCTTCTTGGCAAAACTTGATATGTATTTGGCAATTTCTAAAGCTCCCTTGTCTGTTTGGATCATGATTTCGACTAATTCTTTTCGAAATTCCGGATCACCCTCGTCAAATTTATTGATATTTACTACGAGTGTGTGAACTGAGGTCTCATAAGCTGCCATTTTTCTGATTAATCCTTTTCGGGTTTCGGGATTTTCAATCTTAAAATTATAAAAATTATTCGCTAAGATTTTTGCACCAAAATCTGATTGAGATATTTGTTGTGCGATTTTTATCCAGAAATCTTTATCTTGAATGGCTTTGAATTTGGATATTTTATCCCCAAGTAATTCAGCACCAAATTCATATTTTAAAATTTCATCGGCTAATTTTCTGATGGTTTCAGGACTTTTAATCTTAAATTCTTCAAGGTGAACGCTAATAAATCCTTGACCTAAAGGTCGTTCAAGTAATTCAAACGCCAACTTTTCGAGGTATTCTGGATTAAAATCAAAGTTTTTAAGACAGAGACAAAATGTTTCAAATGTCATGGGATTTTCAGTAAACTGAGGGATGAGTCCAATTTTAAATTCTTCATCAAAATCAAAGTTTTTTATACACCTGATGACTTCCCTAACTCCTTCTTCTGATTCCATCAATTCTAAAACCACTTGTTTATGAAATTCTTTTTCATGAATGGCGAATTTGTTGATATTTTTGGCAACTATATGGGTCTTGTTTTCATTCAATGCTTGTTTGACTAAATGTTTTTTATATTCGAGATCTTCCATGGCAAAATGATCAAAATGATTGAAAATTCCATTGGTGCCATTTTCTTTCTTGATCAAGTCTGAAATGAGTTTCTTTTTGTAGGCATCTCCTTGAATGCCAAATTTGAGAATTTGGCTGCAAAAGGTTTCTGGATCGACTTGTTTGAGGACCTCTGATGCTATACAGAAATTAAATTCGTTATCATCGATTTCAAATTGGTCATAGTTTCTTAATATGGCTTTGACATATTTATGTTCTAAAACAGTTGTCACGACCTTCTTTTTAAATTCTTCACCGTGAACTGCAACGACTTCGAAGTTGTTGGTTAAAACGAATGAATTAACCTTATCATTCAGCACATTCTCAAGAATCCCTTTTAACACCTCCCTATCAGTAATTTGAAACTTTTCCAGATTGGCGGGTAAATACTTCCTTGATCGGCTTTCACAAAACTTCCATGCTAAATCTTGTAAAAAATCTCGGTCTTCTATCCCTATTTTTTCAAGATTCTGGATCACAGCCCTTGCACCATGAGGGTCTCTCATCATCCTGTTCACCATTTCTTGTTTATCTTCTTCACTCACGATTCCAAACGCATCCATTTTATCAATCACATCTTTTGCTGTAATACCAATCGATAATGAAAATCCAAGTTTCTTTTTAAATTCTTGATCAAATGGGAGTATCTCAAAATTGGAAATGAGCCAATGTCTGGAACTAGAATCTGACTTTGCCAACTTTAAAATTAGTTCCTGATTGAAATCTTGTTCAAACCTAAATTCCTTCAGGTTCATTAAAATCGGATAACCCGACCATCTACCCTTATTTTCAAAAAACACCTCGACGATTTGTCGGTTGAGGTGGGGATTACTTGTAATGAATCTTGGAAATAAATCGCATGAATAACTATAATATGCATAGCTACTGCAAATCCTTTTAAAAACACCTAAATAAAGTTCTGGGTATTTTTCCAAATGATCTAAAATCTCTTGATCTTCTTCTTCCTCTGAAATTTTTGAAGCTAGTTGATTCGCGAGCTTTTTCTCGGTTTTTAAGAACTTCTTATAGGAATCTTTTTCTTCGGGTTTTATCATGGAAGCTAGCAGTGCTACCTCTTCTCCTAACAAGAAGAGTATGCCATCTTCTTCTAACAAGTTAATATCCAAGGATTTCAGAGAAATATCCTTTGACTCAAGTGAGTCTAAGGCTCCAAGTGTTTTTTTGCGCACTTCTTCGAATTTGCCCACAAGTTCTTCATTCTTACAGTTTTCGCACAACGGTTTAGTATTCTTCTCAATTATGGACCTGATATCTGAAATATTCATATTAAATCCTTACTATCAAACTATTATTATAGCTTATTTTAATAATAATCTAAATATAATAATATTTTATATTTGTTAATAATTGATAGTTATTAATTATAAAAACGATTAAAAATATAAGAAATTTAATCAAAGCTACCAACTTAACCGATTTTTGTCGAATATGGATGAATATGGATGAATATGGACAAGAAAATACCCATATTTGTCCTAAAGAAAAACCACCCTTTTCGCTGTGGAAAAGGGTGGTCATGTGGAGTTAGTTAGCAAATTGGTTAGGAATTCATATCCTTTCGGAAGGTGATTCTGTTGAAACAATGTTCGTAAGTATGTGTCATAAAGTCTTGGAAACATTCAAGCATTTCTTGTGCTGGATCAGCATAGGAAGGATGTTCCCTGTCCAATGGAAATTCTTTCGAAAGTCCTAAATTTGGATCGTAGAAATGGTAGATTTCATTCACTGGATCAGCTCTAAAATAAACTTGATGCGATGAATTAGGTCCTTTGAGAGTCATCCCTACGATGTAGGCTTCATCTTGTAATTCTTCATCATGATTAGCCAAAATTTCTAATGCTTTATCGGAAAGTTGACTATAGTCACTAATTTCATCAAAACAATTTATTTCTTGTTCAGCCCCAAGTATTCTAGGTTCTTTATTGAATCGAAGTTCCAATTCCGCTTGCATTTTTCGGTCCCCACTAGTGAGTTCGATTTTTCTTATTAGTTTTTCGGGGTTTGCCTTTTCCTGTTTAGCAAGATTGTGACAATTTCCCCAGCAGATTCCCCCGCCTAAAATGGCTTGTTCATCTTCAAAACCTTGTATCAAGGGTAATTCAAAAGGGAATCCCCATTTGCCAAAAACGCGGTTTTCCTCTTTGACTCCTACTATCATCCGACGCTTGCGCCTCTCAACAAGTGCCTCGATTTCGGTAAATTTGTCGTTAAAAACATCTTGGAATTTTTTCTGCATAACCTTTTGCATTTCTTTATTAGTGAGTATTTTGAGTTCTTTGCTTGTTAAAAATTCTTTGATGATTTCGATAATGACATTACCGAGATCCAATTGTGTAAAGATTTCAGCTTTCAAATCTTCTAATGAAACTTGATACCTAATGGATTGAAACCTTTTGAATAAATCAGTTTCTCCGATTTTAAATGCCAGCTCCCGTCCAATTTGGCTTTGGATTCTATCATTAGCTTCGGTACCAAATAGTGTTCCAATGAATCCGAGTTCTTCAGAAAAAGAAGCCAACAAGTTATGAATCAATCTGGCTTTACCCAATTCACGATAAAAATTATCCAAGTTATCGGGTTCATCTTTCATCATGGCCATGATCAGATATGTTTCCAAAACGGAATCAGTGAGCTTAGACTCTGATCTATATCGTTCTTTAAGCTCCAGGAATTTACAAATTTGTGGATGGGAATTCACAACACATTCTTTGAATGCAGTACCAAATCCGTGTTTAAGAACTTTATCTGGGTCAATTTTGAACATTTTAAAGTGACTTACATAAACTAAGGCTAATAAATCAAGCTGAGTGGGATTAAGACTAGCTGTTTTTGAGAGAACTTTTCGGATAATTTCATCCGCTTGACGCTCTCTGGCAATAACACGCTCATCTTCTTCAACTTCAACAGGTTCTTTTCTTTTGTCAAGAGTGATTTCGACTTCTGGTTCACTTTCTTCAGAGCCAGAAGCAGAGCCGGCGACCGATTCGGTCTCTTCTGAATCAAGGCTCTCGAGGTCTTCAGATGATGCAGAATGGATAATTGGGGTAAGTTCCACTTTGGTAGCTACACGGGGAGTATAAAGACCTAACTTTTCATGAATCGTCACAGACCAAGAAGGTTTAATGAATCCAGCTATTGGAGAAGTCACAGCTGCGAACGCATATTTCATGATTTTTAAAGAGGTTGAAAAGGCTTTTCTGAAGGTTCGGGTTTCCTTCTTTGGAACCGCTCGATTCAAAAGGGGTAACATGCTTGCAGCAAATAGAGTCCAATCTTTTACCGCTTTCACTGTCGTCACACCTGCTTTAATGAGATCGACATCGCATGTGTGGAGAACATAAGCCCGGTTTACAACGGCATGTTCAACCTTGATGATCCCTCTTTTTAACCATAATCCTTTAGAAGAAGGTCTACTTTGTTCAATATCTAATGTTTTAACTGGATTTAAAATAATTGTTTTATATTTAGGTCCTACGTAATTATTCATGTTTTTAATTCCTTCTTTAATTTTTAAACAAATTGAAATATTATCACAAAATTGTAAATATTTCATTAAGTATGTATTTAATTAGGGTTTTTGTGACTTAAAATAGATAATAAAATTTTGATACGTTTATTTTGCTCCTTTGCTTCCTTCATTGAGAAAAATGGAGATTCGCTTTAATATGAAAAGTTAAGGCTTAAAATTTAGGACATTCATGCACCGACACGTTAAAATTGTACTGAGTTTAATAATTTTTTTTGTGACGGCTATATTCCTTAATGGCTGTGGAACAACCGAAAAAAACAAGATTTACAAGATAGGGCGGGATCGCTCTTGGTATCCACTTAACATGTTGGGAAAAGAGAAAAATATGTTGGCGTTTACCGATGATCTGATCTACACGATTGCTGAGAATGAAGGATTTAAAGTGGATCTTGAGTCTGCATCCCAGAATGCCTTAACGGAAAATCTTCAGCGCGGGGTTTTCGATGCCATTGTGACGTTTCGTCGTCCTACGGATAAATTATTGAGATCTTTTGAATTTTCCGAACCTTTCTTTTTGTTAGGGCCTGTTTTGGTGGTTCCGATCTATTCTTCGGCAAAGTCATTGGAAGATATGAAAAACAAGGTTGTGGGGATTCAGACGGGAGCGTCAGTCGTTTATAACATTGAAAGAGTCCCCAAAATTATTTTTACCCCTTTTGAAAATATCTTGTTTGCGATGCGTAATCTCGCTGAAGATCAGATTGATGGTGTGATTATGGAAGCTTTGCCAGCTCATGAGTATGTTGAAAGTTTTTATAAGGGTGAGTTGAAGATTGTGCCTCCTCCGTTAACTCATGATGGAATACGGTTGATGGCGTTGCGGGATCCTGTAGAAGAGGACTTGCTTAATCGTTTTAATGAGGGCTTGAAAAAAGTAAAAGCTGATGGAACGTTTCAAGTGCTTATTGAAAAATGGGGTCTGTTTGATCCTGAATCTTACACCGGCGAAATTATACCGACCGGGATTTAAAAATTGGGATTTTGGCTTTGAGAAAGACCCGTGATTGAACGATCACAAGTCGATTAATATTAATAATATTGATCGATTTGTGATCGTTCAATCACGGAGACTTTCTCTTTGCCAAAAACCGATTTTTGAAACACGATCGGTATACCGACCGGGATTTAAAATCGGTATAATCAATAAATTCTGCAGCGGTCTGCTTCACGAAAGTCATTGCTGACCCGTTCATGAATTTCTGGATCTGGTTGGAAAGGTGAAATGTTCCAAATCTTTTTCGAATAATCAAAAACAGAGCGGTCGGTACTGAAAGTCCCCATATGCGAAATATTTCGTAAACAGGTTTCGGCCCAAATCATGGGGTGAGTATAGAGCTTTTCCACTTTTTTCTGGGTCTCATAGTATTCCTCAAGATCCTTCAGCACAAAATACTGGTCAGGATGTTGGTCGTACTCTCCTTGAAGAAGACGGTCGTACAATTCGCAAAAGGCTTCGTGCTCTTGGTCATTTTCTGCAAACGATCGATCGCGTAACATATCAATAGCTTTTTGGATTTTTGCGTTGTTGGTGACAATATCCCAGGGACTGTAGGCATTAGTCCGTGTCATCTCCTCTATTTCATCAGAGGTGCAACCAAAAGCGAAGGGCCACCATTCGGGAGTGACCTCTTGCTCCATTTCGATGTTGGCTCCGTCCCGTGTTCCAATGGTCAAGGCGCCGTTGATGGAAAGTTTCATATTTCCTGTTCCCGAAGCTTCCATCCCAGCAGTGGAAATCTGTTCTGAAAGGTCTGCTGCAGGAATGATGATCCCGGCTTTTGTCACATTATAATTTTGAATAAAGATCATTTTTAACATACCCTTGATATCAGTGTCGCGGTTGATCCGTCTTGCAATGCAATTAATCAAACGGATGATTGATTTTGCAATTTCATAACTTGCAGCGGCTTTTCCGGCGATGATGCAGGTCCTTTTGACTCTTACTTGCTGGGGGTTCTCAAGGAGATCGTTATAAAGCATGATGATATGGAGCACATTCATCAATTGCCGTTTGTATTCGTGAATCCTTTTGACCTGCACGTCAAATAATGATGTCGGGTCAATAATGGGGTATGTTTCCTTTACGCCGGTATTTTCTTGGTCGAGGCGTTCGATCAAGGAACTTTTGTTTTTTAGTTTGACACTGAGAAATTCTTCCTGTGTTTTGGGATCGGATGCAAAATCATCCAATTTTTGGATTTCGTTAAAGTCTGTGATCCAACCGTTTCCGATACGGCTTGTAATTAACGATGCTAGATCTGGATTACAGTGCGCCAGCCATCTCCGTTGGGTCACACCATTGGTGACATTGAAAAATTTATCGGGGAACATTTCATAGAAGTCTTTGAAGACTTTGGTGCGAAGGATATTGGTATGAAGCTCGGCAACGCCGTTTACGCTGTGGCTCCCCAAAATGGATAAATGGGCCATGCGAACTTGGCCATCTTCGACAATTGACATCCGGCGGACTTTCTCTTCATCGCCTGGGTACTTGGTGCGAATTTGATCGCAGAATTCTTGGTTGAGTCTTTCGATAATTCGCGTTTGCCTTGGCAGCAGGTAGGCCATCAGGTTTTGTTCCCACTCTTCTAGTGCTTCGCTTAGAATGGTGTGGTTGGTGTAACCGGTGATCTGCTGCGTGATTTCGATGGCAGTCTTCCAGGGGAGATCGTATTCGCGGATAAAGAGTCGAATGAGTTCTGGAATGACCAAGGCGGGGTGGGTGTCATTGATCTGGATGACTGTTTTTTCTGCAAAGGCTCTGAAGTTTTTATGTCGTTGTAAGTAACTGCGAATGATGTCTTGCAGGGAAGCTGAGACAAGAAGGTATTCTTGCTTCAAGCGTGTTCTTTTTCCTGCTTCATGCCAGTCGCTGGGATAGAGAACATCGGTCAAGGCGGTGTTTTCCGCAGCTTGGTCGAGACGACCAGCATTATATTTTTGAAGCTGGAAGTTTCGGGGTGATTCCTTGGTCGTCCAAAGCTTTAACGATAAGACTGTGAAGTCCCCTTTTTCGCTATACCCCACGATGGGAATGTCGTAGGGGAGAGCCCAGACTTCGTCATAATCATGGAGGTCGTATATGGTATCCCCGTGAATATTGCGCGTTTCCGTGATTCTTCCACCGTATTTGACCGAAACTTTTCTTAAGTCACGTCGGAACTCCCATGGGTATTCTTTAAGGAGCCAGCAGTCGGGGGCTTCAATTTGCTCCCTATCCTTAATCTGCTGCTCAAATATTCCGTACTGGTAGCGCAAGCCATAAGCGCGGACGGGGAAGTGGTGAGTCGCCAGGGAATCGAGAAAGCACGATGCGAGACGCCCTAAACCCCCGTTCCCTAGGCCTGGATCGGGTTCATGAGCAAGGATTTTTTTGTAATTTCTCCCCATCTTCTGCATCACATGGATCACCAGTTCTTGAGCTCCAATATTATTAATGTTGTTTGAAAATAATCTCCCAGGGAGATATTCCATGGATATATAGTTGAGTGTTCGTAGGTCATTCTTATGCATGGTTTGGTAGGTGGCGAGCCAGTTGATCATGACCTCTTCGCGAAGTGCATAGGCGAATGCTCGGTAAAATTCTTCATCGTTGGCTTGATCGTTGACCCTTCCCATTTGGGTGATGAGGTAGTGCTTAACTTTTGCAACCAGCATATCTATTTGAGACTTAAGGTCGGTATCCATTTTATCCCTCTACTAAAAGTGCTCTCTTTAATTCACTATTAATTGAAAATATTCAAAAGAGCAAGGAGGATCTCATATTTGCTTAGTTTGACTGAATAGACTATATTGTTTGGAAAAGGAGCTTAAATGAAGCCGATACACTTTGGAATGTTGCTTGTACCCCTGTTTTTTATTCTTCTTATGGCCATTGTGACTTATGCTTCGTTCCACAGGAAATCCGGGGTCACAGGTCTAGATGCCGCTAAAATTCAAAAGGTTCGGTTTTTCAAGTCCGAACAAAAAGCTTAGCATGAGTCTCTTTTTAATGCTCTTACCCTCATACATCTTTGGAAATCTCCATTGCATAGGCATGTGTGGCCCGTTGGTGATGATGCTGGGTCAACACCGCTATCGCTATTGGTATTTTCTTGGAAGAACCCTTTCATTTACACTGGCGGGGACTTTGGCGGGGAGCCTGGGGGCAGTGCTCAATGTCTTTCTCAGCCACTATCACATTTCGGCCTTGACGAGCATCATTTTTGGACTGGTGATCCTTGTGGCGGGTTTGATGGCTCTTATGAGAATTCCTCTTCCCACTCCAAAATTCTTCCACTCGATCAACAAAAATCTTTCGCTCTTGTTGCTGAGAGATCATCTGTTTCCGACATTTTTATTTGGATTTACAACTGTTTTTCTCCCTTGTGGACAGACACTGATTGTGTTTTCGGCTTGTGCTTTGTCGGGGAGTCCTTTAGTGGGATTATTTAATGGATTCATGTTTGCTATTTTGACATCACCGTCGTTGTTTTTTGCCATGCAAGCGTCCCAACTGTTTCGGAAATCCAGAAAACATGCGAACACTATGATAGGTCTTTGTGCCATTGTAGTGGGGCTTTTGGCTTGTTTTCGTGGTTTGGCGGATATGGATGTGATTCCACATTTTGTGTTGAACCATCATTATCACATCGTCCTCTATTAAATTTATTTTGAACATCCTGTATATCCTGTTTTCATGACCCAAAAATGTGCTGGAGTTCAGAAACGTGTGAATCAGCAGCCTTGAACTTTCTTTCAATATCAAAATCAGAGCGACTAGAGATAATTTTTTGAATGCGATTTTCATTTTTTTCTTCATCTAAACAATGAAAATAGTCTTCGCAGAGTTCTAACAGCTCGATGAATTCTTCTTCTGTTTCAATGAGAGACAGTATGGTGTTGAGAACACGAACAAAACTCTGTTTTTCCCCTTCTTGAACAAGAAGAGTTAAAAACTCCATATGAAAATCAATATCATCATCAGATGAAGTCAGTTCCAACAAATGGTCCATTAAATCACTGGCTTCTTCGGGATCGGATGCGATCAAAAGTCTGGCTTTAAGGAGGGCAAACCATTTGGGATCGTCGACATAATCATGAAACCCTTCCAGAACCTCCGTTGCATAAAGAAGATTTTCATTTTCGATTTGAAGTGAAATGAAATCATAGAGAAAATTTTCGAGATCATTGGCACATGAATTCTTGATATTTTCAAAAAGTTCCATGGGGTTAGCGCCTTGGTCTACTTGCTCATTCAACAAGTATTGTAAATTTGCAAGCGCGTCTTCCAATGGCTCAAACGACTCGATTTTGTCTTGATCATATAAGTTGATTTGATAGTCCAGTTCGTCACAAAAAAGAGACATTGTCTGCTTTTCCGGAACAAAACGGCGCCACAATTCGAAAACTATCAGATAAATGTAATCTTCAATTTCAGGCTCAAACTCAGTATCCTCATAGAATTCATCAGCAAGTGCTTCAGGAGAATCGTATGTATCAGCATAGGCAACAAAACTTTGACGGTCGAGGTTAATGTTAAACGAAGAAAGCTGTTCAGTGAGAGAACTTATGGACTCACGTCGATAATCTGTAACCTGCCAGGGCTCAGCATCGATGTCTGAATCCTGCATATAATGCATCCTTAGTGAATTGTATAGGGCTCGACGTTCCACAACACTCCTTAATGAGGTAGGTCTATGTTTTTTTTCTTATCTTTTAGGGAGTCAATCTTTTTTTGCAAAGAATAAATCTTAAGGTAAGTTTTCACAAACAACGACTCAGTTTTTGATATCCCAATTTTTAGTTTATGAGGATTTTTGTTTTCAATGCAATCGATCATTTATAGACAACCATTGTACTTGATTGCATTATAAGATACGAAGGGATTTTATGGGAAGGTATCCAATAAATCCGTCATGAGTTTCAACTTTTAACCAATTGCTTTGTTCACTGACCTCGACAACTTGAACAGATGACCCTGCAAATAATGGTTCATCACCGACAACCCCAAATTTTTGACCTTCTCCTTTGTATAAAGCGGATGATTTTACCATGATTGCGGGTAAGGGAGTGAAATACTGGTTCCATGTGGCATAAAATAAAAACCCAAGGCAAATCACAGCAAAACCAGCTAGCGGTACTAGCCATAGCTTGTGTTGGAACCATATGTAAATGCTGGCAGTGAGAAAACTGAGACATAAAAAGAGGAAAAAGAAATAAAAAATTATTTTTTGACTCATGCGTGCTTCAAGAGTAAAGGTCGAGTCAATTGGGAGCTTTGTTATAGCAAGATCGAGATATTTTTGAGCAAGGACGTTGTCGGGATCTTCCTTTAACGCCCGTGCGTAGTATAAGATTGCCCAGGGGTATTGTTGAAGTTCAAAAAAGACATTTCCGATGTTCATAGTGTTGTTTTCTTTGAGGAATCCGGCTAGGGCTTTGTTGAGTAACTGTTCTCGCTGAGCTCCGCTGGATTGAAGGGCGTTATTGTAGTCTTCGGCAGGACTCGCAAATCCAACGGAAAAACTGATCAGGAAAAGTAAAAATAATTTTTTCACGATAAAGCCTCCCGAGCTCTCTTATAAATCGCTTTTTTGGTGGATTCAAGTCCTCCAAACCGAACTTCGTCGAGATAGTCAAGAAATTGACGGGCTTTTAAACGGGTGTCATCACGAAAGGCTTCTTTCATATACCAATAAAATTTCCGATCATGCACATCATACTGAAGCGCTTTTTTGAGTGAAGAAAGCGGTGTTTTTTGTTTTTCTCGATAAAAGTATCTTGTTAGGGGCTCTTTACCGAAATAGATAATTATCAATAGGAAGACCGCAATGATCATAAGGAAATAGAATCGTGAGAGGCCGATTTCTGATACGATGCCTTTTTCAATTGCTGGTTGAAGAGGAAGATTTTCTGGCTGGACGGCTATTTGATCCCAATTCACAGGAGGAGCTTTTTTTAACGGAGGTCTTTTGAGTGTGGGGAGAGGTTGCGGAGTGATGCTTAAGGGGATGGGTCGTGAACTGATGACTTCATATTTTTGTGACTCAGGATTGAAAGTGGAAAAATGAAGAGCGGGGATTTTTTGAACAAGAGCAGACAAAGGGACCAACTCAACCGTAAACTTTTTGGAATTTTTCTTTATCGTGGCGTAAGGAGGTGTCTGAGTAGGAGCAAAAAAGCCATAGAGTCCAGGTTCACAAGTAATGTTCGGAAGCTCAATGCGATCCAAGTTCCCTTTTCCTGTAAACTCTATTTCTAACAAAATGATATCTCCGATCATGACTTTCGGAGTCGACAACAGTCTGCTCTTCACTGTGAAATTTCCAATTCCTCCGGTAAAAGTTGCCGGTTTTTTTTCTGTAGGGAAAGGGACAACCTTAACAGTAAAAGGTTCGACAGTCGTTTGAATTTTTTCGTCATTGTTGATGAGTCCTTCTAAGGTTGAAGTGCCAAAAGAATAGCTTCCAGGTGCTAGAGTCTCAACTTCTTGAGTAATCGTTGAGACGCTATAACCCTTGAACTTTGAGTCTTTGACATCGAGCTCTCCGATTTTGGTAAATCCTTCAGCCTTGAGAAGAGGGAGATCTTCTTTGGTGAGCTTAACATTTCCGCGGTAATAGATTTTGTAGACAAACTTCAGCCGTTTCCCTGGATAAAACGGTTCTTCGCCGTGGATGAAAGCGCGCAATCGAAGCCCCGTGTCTGGAGTTTTATATTGAACCGTATAAGTAATCGCTGGGGATTCGCCCCGTTTATCTCCCACTTTGACAGAAATTGGGGAAAGGGCGCTGAGACCTTCTTTTTCGGGAGTAATCGCGAAACTATAAGTGGACAGTATTTGATCATCAGGCTGTTTTTCATCCTTTAGAAATTTGACCTGAAGCTTTTGGCCCTCAAGAATAAACGAATCGACATCAATTTTTTCGGAAGCCCCGTGGAGGATATTAATCGTTCCATTCAGTGGATCGAAGGGGTCTATGGGTCCCTCTTGGATTTGAGTTCTGACCTCAAAAGAGAAAGCCGAAAAAGGGAGAATGAGAGCTGTGATGAATGTGAATACCTTAAACATTTGTTTTCACATTATCGCAAGAGATAAAAAACTGCTAGTGC
>JAAKFL010000200.1 GCA_011065065.1 Chlamydiota bacterium
TGGGGCTATCCTTCTGGTCCACTCAATGATGTTGTGGGAAAACCGGAACTTTATGCAGACGAATCTCGTATCGTGTCCAATCACTCTGCAATGGGTACATATTTTCTCTATTTCGACGAAAATCCAGAACTTCTCTTTACGGAAAATGATACCAATACAGAAGTGATCAGAGGGACTCCAAACGATACTCCGTATACTAAAGACTCTTTTCACCGATATGTGATTCAGAATGATCTCGATGCTGTCAATCCTGAAAAAGTGGGAACAAAGGCGACAGGTCTTTACAAAGAGATGATTCCTGCTGGGCAAGAGAAAGTGATCCGTTTACGGTTAACGAACAAAGCTGTTTCCTCCCCTTTTTCTGAGTTTGAATCGATTTTGCAAAAACGAAAAGATGAGGCCGATGAATTTTACGCGATCATACAAAACAAGAAATTGTCGGATGACGAAAGAAAAGTACAGCGGCAAGCTTTAGCGGGATTACTTTGGTCCAAGCAGCTTTATTATTACGATATTCTGCAATGGCTTGAAGGTGATCCCGAAATGAAGAGCAATCCGAAAGAAAGATGGAATGGACGCAATCACGCATGGGTCAATATGTCATGTTATGATATCATTTCGATGCCAGACAAATGGGAATACCCTTGGTTTGCATCCTGGGATCTGGGCTTCCATTGTGTTTCGTTAGTCCTTGTGGACCCCGATTATGCAAAACGGATGCTCACTCTGATGACTCGCGAATGGTATTTACATCCGAATGGACAGATTCCTGCTTATGAGTGGTCATTCTCCGACGCCAATCCTCCTGTCCACGCCTGGGCCACATTACGAGTCTACAAAATTGATGCAAAAAAAACGGGTCATTATGATGTTCCATTTCTTCAGGAGATCTTTCACAAACTCCTTTTGAATTTTACCTGGTGGGTCAACAGAAAAGATGCGAACGGATTGAATGTATTTGAGGGAGGATTCTTAGGGTTAGACAATATTAGCATTTTCGATCGGAGCGCGGCTCTTCCGGAAGGAGGATATCTAGAACAAGCTGATGGAACAGCGTGGATGGCGTTCTATTGCCTCACGATGATGAAAGTTGCACTCGAGCTAGCGAAACATCAACCAGTCTACCAGGATTCGGCGACGAAATTTTTTGAACACTTTCTGAGAATCGCCAATGCCATGACAGATTGCGGAAGAAAGGGACATTCGTTGTGGGATGAAGAAGATGGCTTCTTTTACGATGCGCTCAATTTGCCTGATGGAAATATCATTCCCATTAAAGTGCATTCCCTGGTGGGATTGCTTCCCTTGTTTGCTGTGGAAACAATTGAGCCGGATATTATGGAGAACATGCACGTTTTTAACCGAAGAATGAATTGGTTCATTGAAAACAGACCCGCGTTGACCGGAAAAATGGCCTGTGCCAAAACTCCGGGAAAAGAGAGCCGTCGGTTGACCTCAATTCTGACTCGCGACCAATTAAAAAGTGTTTTGAAAGTGATGTTAGATGAAGATCGATTCTTATCAGATCATGGCATCCGTTCTCTTTCTAAATATCATGATAAACATCCCTATACATTGAAGGTTGACGACAAGGAATTCACAATCAATTACCAACCAGGTGAATCGCAAAGTGGATTGTTTGGAGGCAACTCAAATTGGCGAGGTCCCGTTTGGTTTCCCATTAACTTCCTGATCGTGGAATCGTTGCAGAAATTTCACCACTATTACGGCGACACCCTCAAAGTAGAGTGCCCAACAGGCTCGGGAAATATGATGAATCTCAAAGAAGTCGCGACTGAAATCTCGCATCGACTCTGTAAACTATTTTTAAAAAATGAAAAAGAAAAACGTCCCATCTACGGTGATGTGAAAAAATTTCAAGAAGACCCTCACTGGAAAGATCATATTCTATTTAACGAGTATTTTCATGGTGATACGGGATATGGATTAGGAGCTAGCCACCAAACCGGCTGGACGGGTCTTGTAGCCAAGTTATTACAACAGTCTGGAGGAATCAGATGAGAGGAATTTTAAAGGATCAAGAACTCCCAGAAGTGCACATGCCCAGTAAGCCGATTGAAAAAGTGCTGAAAGGGCAAAAAGCTCTGGTAACAGGAGCCGACTCCGGGATTGGCCGGGGTGTCGCGATTGCCTTGGGGCATGCGGGAGCAGATGTTGTGGTGAATTACCACAAAGGAGAAGAGGCAGCGGAAGAAGTTGTGGAAGCCATTAAGCAGACGGGTTGTAAAAACGTCTTTGCCCATCAAGCGGATGTGTCTCAAGAAGATCAAGTGATTGCCATGTATGAAAAAATGTTTCAAGAGTTCGGCACCATCGACATTTTGGTCAGTAATGCTGGGCTGCAGCAAGATGCGCCACTTGAAGAAATGACGTTAGCCAAATGGAATCTTGTGATCGGAGTCAACTTAACGGGTCAGTTTCTTTGTTGCCGCGAAGCGGTGAAAGAATTTAAGCGACGCGGAGTGAATAAAGAAGTCTCTTGTGCTGCAGGAAAGCTCATTTGCATGAGCTCTGTCCACCAAGAAATTCCATGGGCTGGTCACGTGAATTATGCCGCTTCAAAAGGTGGTATCAAAATGCTGATGGAAAGTATCTCCCAAGAGGTGGCCCCGCACAGAATTCGCGTCAACAGCATTGCTCCCGGTGCCATCAAGACTCCCATTAACAAAGAAGCATGGGATACTCCCGAAGCCTACAACCAGCTGATGGAATTGATTCCATACAATCGAATCGGAGAACCCGACGACATTGGACGAGCTGCCGTCTGGCTAGCTTCGGATGATAGTGACTACGTCAACGGAATCACTCTTTTTGTTGACGGTGGTATGACATTGTACCCTGGATTCACCCAAAATGGATAAATTCGAGATAAAGGAGAGTTATGTCTGATCAATTTGATGTGATTATTATCGGAAGTGGTGCTGGCGGAGGGACACTTGCTCACCACCTAGCGAAACATACCGATAAAAAAATCCTGATCCTTGAACGTGGAGATTACCTGCCACGAGAAAAGGATAACTGGAGCTCCAAAGCGGTATTCGCTGAAGAAAAATACCACACACACGAAACATGGATTGATAAAGACGGAAAGGAATTTCGTCCAGGGACACATTATTATGTCGGAGGAAACACGAAGGTTTACGGAGCGGCCTTGATGCGTCTTCGTGAAAAGGATTTCGGAGAAGTCAAACATAAAGGAGGAACATCTCCCGCCTGGCCTATCAGCTATCAAGACATTCAGCCCTACTATCTTTTGGCAGAAGAACTCTATCACGTGCATGGAAAACGAGGAGAAGACCCCCTCGAACCTCCAGACCAAGAACCCTTCAAATATCCTCCCGTGAAACACGAACCCCGCATCCAGCAACTTTCCGATGACCTCGAGAAACTAGGACTAACTCCTTTCCACATGCCACTAGGACTCAGACTTGACGAATCCAACTGGCATAACAGCCCTTGCATCAAATGTGAAACCTGTGACGGATTCCCCTGCCTCGTCGACGCCAAAGCCGATGCGCAAGT
>JAAKFL010000201.1 GCA_011065065.1 Chlamydiota bacterium
GTGAATGAAAGCAAAGGGGGATCGCTTCGCTGAGTAGCGATTGTAATATTTGGTTCAATCTTCCCAGAAGGGTGGGTCGCAGTTATCAATCCAATGAGGAGAATCTATGAATGGAGGGTCTGGAAATTCCAGAGGTTCGAGCCGAACATCTGTGTAAATCTGCGTCTTGCTCTATCGTGATTAACTCTCTTTGTTGAAATCGATTCGCGACCGCCGCTGCTTCTTCTCCGACTGCCGCCGCTTATCCTCCAACATCTTCTCCTTCGCACACTTCGCGTCTCTTCGCGATCTTCGCGGTCTTCGCGGTCTTCGCGGTCTTCGCGTTTAAAATATCTCAAGACACTTTAAAGGAGTTTGTCGGGATGGAGATAGATCTCCCATGTTTTTCCCACTGTAATTTCTTGCTGATCCAATGGCTTTAATTCAGTGTCGTCATCATTAACCTGCCACACTTCCACTCTTCCGGACCCTGGATTCACCAAAAAACAAAAATGGACATCTTGAACTCCGGAATGCAAATTGGTATCGGCAAAATGAATCAAAGTCTCCTTTAATCGTTTTTTTAGTGATGGGTCGAGTGTTTGAACAATTTTATGATCCATGATCATCGCTGTTTTGGAACTTTTATCCGGGATGAGTTTCAAAAGAGCTTTTCTAAATTTGTGAATTGAAGTTTTCTTCGGTAATTGTTGAAGTTTTATGTCTGGAAAGAGAGCACAGAGCTGTTTTCTTTGATTTGGAGATATTGGTAAAGCGGCTATTTCCCGACCCGGGTTTAGAATTTTGTCATGTAGCCATTTTTTTGGATCAGTCTCTTCGGCCCAAACCTCCTTGAAGCTAGAGTGGCCGAGTATGAGCGAAAAGGCATGGTAATTGACAATTCTGACCGGCTTTAGAGTATAAGGGTTCTCGGCTAATTGATTCTGTTCTTCCGGTGTCAATTTTTTGCCCATTTGGATCAGTTTGTTTAACAAATGGAAACCACTTTTAGAATTGATTCCATAAGTATTAAAGGATTCCTCATTTTCAAAATAAACCTTCAAAATGGCACTCGCATTGTGACCAAAAAGGTTCATCCACGGAGTCACTTTATCTGTCTCGTCTAAATCTTCGTAAGTTCCACGAATCAACGTTTTATAGGCATTATTGAGACTTTTGGTGAAGCCAGAGGATTTGACAAATTGCTTGAGAGTTTCGATGATCAAGAGGCACGTTTCTTCCGAGTCACAGCGGCTTTTTGACTTGTCTAGAGTTCTCAGAACAAACTCTTTGAACATTGTCGCATTGTCAATGCGTTTTAATCGAGTTCCTTCACGATTGGCTTCATAAAGGACGAAACCTCCTTCATCCACGGAAACTGTAAAGCCAATGCTCGGGTCGTACATGTACCGTATGGAGAGAGCAAGATCTTTGCAGACATTTTCTTCGACAGCTTCAATCAATTCACTGAATTCTGGAAAATTCTGAATCAGATGTTTGTGAAACACTTGTAAAGTGCTTTTTATGAGGCAGGAGCTGAAGTAACAATTGGCTTGTCCTTCTGCCATTCCAGCAATTGTGTTCACCCAAACTTTTAATAGGGGATTCAAGACTTTGGACCCAAAGGCAAAACACCCCTCATGATAATATTTACCAGCTAACCCGACATTCCCAGACTTGAGTGCAGTATTCTGGGCTAATCGTTCGATAATGGCATTGGGGGTGACGATTCCTTCCATTCCATGTACTGCGTTTAATAGCGATTCTTCCGGATGGGGAGATCCCATGATCACGTTCGCTGCCATAAGTCCTGAACTTTCTGTAATAATTCCGATGGGGGCGCCGTTTTTGATTACTTGGCCTTCGCTGTTGACTTGAAATTCGTGATGCAAATAGGGATTATTCATTTTCATTAAAAAGGGAAAGTGTCTCGTCGTTCCATCGATTTCTCTGGTTAAGTGTCCATTGTCGAGTAAGGAGATTAAGTCTTTGATACAATCTTCAAGATAGGATTGCTTCAATTGAATGGCTAAAAATGCGGCAAAGCAAGATCGGTTGGCATATTGCCTTAGATGAGACAACAAAGCTGCCATCACGGCTCTTTTAGCATCTACTGAACTGATTGGGGCGTCTGGACTCATTCCTAAACTTAAACGGATCACCGTGGCGATGCGGGAATGAGGGTTTTTAGGGGTCCGAATTTCTTCAAATGTATCGCGAAGAGTTTCTGATTTGAGAAAGAGTTCCAGAGTTTGTTTGATGCTGATGTCATGATTGAACACGACCTCGTTATCTCCTGTAAACAGATGTTGCATATACTTCAATAAACCCGTGTTGATCGCCCCTGTTTCCGTGATGATAAATCGTGATATTTCCACTGGAATACGGGTGTTTACGATCACTTCAGAGGATTGAATATCGATAACATTTTCTAATTTTACAGAATCTTTTAAGGTGTAAACAAGTTTCTCCATTTCACTTTCAAATATTTCATCAAGCCATTGAGACAAATGTTCATTATCTTCTTGATCCAGCTGTTCAAGAAAGAGCTCAGGCTTGTTATCGATGACCCAAAGCAGCTTACCTGCCTTTTCCAAATTTCCTTTTTGGTAAAAAATTGATTCAAGAAACAGTTCAACACGTTTGAATGTTTCTTCAGTTTTTAAAGCGTCATGATTTTGAAGAGCATCGCAGATAGGATTGAGAAGTTCTCTTTGAAGAGACTCTCTCCCTTCATCATCGATCACACCATTTGAGATCAGCTTTTCTATCGAATGAAATTTTTTAAAGTGAGATGTCTTTTGTTTTTTTGTTGTGGAGGGTGAGTCTGTCCCAAATCCTTCAAAACTCTGAGGTTCTGAGGGACCAATAGTCCTCTCAAAGATTCTT
Source organism: Chlamydiota bacterium (assembly GCA_011065065.1). GTDB lineage: Bacteria > Chlamydiota > Chlamydiia > Chlamydiales > SLFE01 > JAAKFL01. Next base: position 2,869 of record JAAKFL010000201.1, read on the forward strand.
AAAGAGTGGTCGGTAAACCTCTCAGCAATACACAAGCTTTTATCGCATATATCGATTGGTTCAAAAAGGGAGTCATGTGAGGCTTGAAAAAGCTTATAAAGTAGACAACAAGTCTCGAAGACATGGTTTTTAGGACGAGAAGTGGTCAAGTCTAGAGATAGGTATTCACGGATCATAATCCCACCTCCTATTTACATTTTTTAATTAACTAGTTAACTCCTATTGATATTGTAAAATACTGGTAGTAAGGGGAGATAGAGATGCTTGTCAGGAATCCTTCCTATAACTTTTTCATATAATATTCGTATTAAAATGTAAAAACAGTTGTAAGTATCTGTTATTCAGTATGTTCAGTTGGGCAGCTTCTTTATTAAAAACTTTTAAGACCTTTGCGCCTTCTATTTCTAGGAAAACCCCATCCTTCACCAAAAAGAAATGAAATGCGCGATGGCTTAGAAAAATACTCAACTGATGTTTCAAATTTTTCTCTATAATTTAACATAATGTTAAACAATTCCTTCTCCTTGTAACCTGCGGGGTCAAAAGGGAACGTGAGTTTCTTAATATGAGGATTTTGATTGAATAATTTTCCTATTACATGAAATTC
>JAAKFL010000202.1 GCA_011065065.1 Chlamydiota bacterium
GCTCGAAGAATGAGCTGTTCTGTGATTTTCCATCCTAAACAAGAGTCGGTAATCGACACACCATATTTCAGGCTAGAACCCAATTCTTGCTTTCCATCTTCTAGATGGCTTTCTAGTGCCAGCCCCACGATACTATCATTTCCATGGGTAATTTGTTCAATGACTTCGTTGAAGACTTCTTCCTGAAGCTCATGGTCTTTTCGGGAGTTATCATGAGAACAGTCGATCATGAGCCTAAGGGGAAGCTCATTGGTGGCCAGCAATTCTAGTGCATAGGCCACAGAGGGGCGATCGAAATTTGGTTTGGATTCACCGCCACGCAAAACTAAATGCGTGTTGGGGTTTCCGGAAGTGGTAATCATGCAAGCCTTTCCGTCTTCGTCAAGACCAATGTGACGTTGAGAATGCTTTGCGGCAATCATCCCATTGACGGCATTGAGGAGATCTCCGTCTGTAGAATTTTTGAATCCTATTGGCATGGGAAGACCAGAAGCCAGTTGACGGTGGATTTGTGAAGAAGAAGTTCTGGCTCCGATCGATCCCCAAGAAACAAGATCCTGGTAATAGTGACAGGTAAGGGGATCAAGAAACTCTGTTCCTACAGGAATTCCTATGCGATTGATCTCAAGCATCAACTCTCGCGTCATCCGAATTCCCTTGGCCACATCATTCGTGTGATTCAAGTCAGGGTCATATAAAAAACCTTTCCAGCCTGTAGAGGTTCTTGGCTTTTCACAATAGACTCGCATGACGAGCATGATTTTGTCGGAGACATATTCAGAAACGGTCTTTAATTTTCTCGCAAATTCAAGGGTCGCTGATGTATCATGAATGGAACAGGGGCCGACTAGGAATAGCGCTTTTCGTGTCTGTTTCGAAACTATGTTTATGATTTTTTCTCTGAATCCCTGTATGGTACGAAAGAGTTCTTCATCTAAGTGAAACTCTTCTTTGATCTTGCGAATCGAGGGAAGAGATTGAGATGCTGTGCCAGGATAATGTAATAAACGTGAAGTCATATAAGATGTGAGGTCCCCAATGCATAAGGCTAAAGAAATACTTGATAGCATGGTGAAAGATTATTCCGCAACAAACAATCCTGAAGTTGTTCTCTGTTCGGTTTTTGAAAGAGAGACAGAATTCGTTGAACTTCAGTATGATGCAGGAAAAATCCGTGTGAGAGCTGATAATCCATTTTCTGCGATTTTTGGTTGGAAACGGGCAGTTGCGGCAGTTGAAAGTGGGTATATTCGGGAATGTTTGGGGAAAAGTCAACCTCGGTTTTCTCTTCGACCTATTAAGAGTGAGAACATTTCCGAAGTGATCATGAATGGGTATAATGCCGTTGTGGTTGAGACCGCGGAAAATGCCGAGAAATTTTCCGAATACGGTCTTAAAATCATTTGTCCGTGGGAAGAGGGGATGGATCTCAACAAAATTGATTTTCTTTTGGTTGAAAGTGAATTTCATAAATTGAAAGTTCCTGAAAATATGACACGTATTGAAGTGATTGAAGAAGAATTGAGAACCTGGGAAGACCGAGTTCGAGGAATATGTGGCTTGATTTTCGAATTCCCGCACAAGGGAATCCGAGAGGACCTGTGGGTGAAATGGTTCATGAGACTTTGTTTGGTGGCAGAAAAGGGGACCACCTTGGCATTCTCCACAAAATGTCCTCAAATATGGGAAGCTTTGCGCAAAAGTATAGATGTGATCCACACACCGTTGATGCCGATTATTGAAACTGATGACGAAAGTGCCCCGGTTTCAAAAATGGTTGGGCATAATTTTTGTGGAACACTTAAATTAAAAGATGAAAACGACATAAAAATGGCACAACGTTCTTGACGTCGTTTATGTCCTTTAAGTCTTTTTGGTCCTTTAAAATGTTTTATAAATATGCAATTCTTTTTTAATAATTGTTTATAATTTTAATTTTTTTTGTAATCGTAATATAAATTGACATGTCTCGTTTTATAAAATAAAATTATTGAAAAATAAATCAAAAGCGTGTCAGAATGAGTGATTTCAAGGAGAAAAACCACTTTTATGGAAATTTTCGAGGCGTCACTCATTTACTTAAAAGATCTCATTTGGAGCATTCCTCTTCTTCTCCTCCTCTTTGGAACTGGGGTTTATTTAACGTACATACTCAAGGGAGTTCAATTTCGCTATTTAGGCTATGCCTTTAAGCAAGTGGTGGCACCGAAACGCTTTGGCGCTAAGGGGGATATAACCCCCTTCGAATCTTTGATGACCTCTCTTGCCGGGGCTATTGGAACCGGTTCGATTGTGGGGGTATCCACAGCCGTGGCGATAGGGGGCTTTGGAGCCATTTTTTGGATGTGGGTGACGGCTTTGCTCGGGATGGCGACCAAGTATGCTGAATCATTATTGGCTGTGAAATACCGTGTCGTAGACAAACGCGGGGAGATGGTCGGTGGCCCGATGGAGTATATTGAACGGGGGATTGGCTGGAAGTGGATGGCCATTGTTTTTTCTCTTTTTGCATCAGTCGCCGCGATTGGGACGGGTAATTTAGTTCAAATTAATTCGATTGCGGAAGCTGTGGAAAGTGTTTGGGGAATCAATACTTGGTTGACAGGGATCGTGGTGGCTATTCTTGTGGGGTTAGTGTTGATTGGCGGAGTCAAAGCGATTGGTCGCTTTGCGGGAGTTTTAGTTCCCGTTATGGGAGCCTTCTATCTCTTAGGAGGATTTGTTGTTTTAGCCTTGAATTTCACGTTGATACCCGATGCATTCAAGTTGATCTTTTCTAGTGCGTTTACTGGACAGGCTGCGGTGGGAGGTTTTGCGGGATCGACATTGTTGCTTGCGATTCAAATGGGAGTTTCCCGCAGTGTGTTTTCCAATGAAGCGGGATTAGGGATTTCGTCCATTTCTGCTGCTGCTGCACAAACTGATAGCCCGGCACGTCAAGCGATGATTTCGATGACGGGAGCTCTCTTGTCCACGGTGATTGTCTGTACAGTGACGGGTCTTGTTTTGGCTGTGACGGGAGTTTTGGGAGCTTATGGAAACAATGGAGTGATGTTGAAAGGGGCTTCGATGACTCTTGTGGCTTTTGAGACTTCTTTTTATGGTGGAAGTTATGTTGTGACAATTGGTCTTGTTCTATTTGCCTTTTCGACCATATTAGCGTGGGCTTATTATGGGGAAAAGTGTTGTGAATATCTTTTGGGGGAACGATCGATTCCTATTTATAGAATTCTTTATTCTTGTGTGATTATTCCTGGTGCTGCTATCAAAATGGAAATCGTGTGGCTCATTGCCGATGTTACTAATGGTTTGATGGTGATCCCGAATCTTATCGCCCTGATTATGTTATCTTCAGTGATTGTCAAAGAGACAGAAGCCTTTTTAGTCAGTGTTGAACGAGAAGAACATCCCTCCCAAAATGGAGAATAAAATTGTCAGTGAGTGAATATGCCCTTTTTGCATTAGACACATT
>JAAKFL010000203.1 GCA_011065065.1 Chlamydiota bacterium
CGGATGAAGTGACTCTTCTTCCCAGGAAAAAAGCCTCTTAGCAAAAGCCAGAGCTGCGCTAATCGCAAATTCTCCGACCTGCATCAAATTCTCACTCTTTGTCGTTGTAATTAAAATATTTTCTTGCTTTTTGGCGAAATTGACGCAGATGTTGTCGAGGTAGGGTGAAGGAGAATGGATCCAGTGCAGATGGGGGAGGAAATTGATCTCTTCTTGCTGTAGAGAAAGGCTGTAGATCACTTCAATTTGTGAACACTCCTCAATCCCCAAGCTGATAAGTGGCTTATCTAGGTCGAGATTAAGCAATTTGTACTGAGGAAATTCTGTCAAAAGGGTGTTGAGTTCTTTTGCATTGAGGGTGTCTCGAATTAAAATATTTCCTATCATATTATTATCTCAACTCTGTACAATTTTTGAACTCATCGAGATTATGAATCCTTTGAATCTACTCTACTCACATTTTTCATTTGATTTCAAAGGGAATTTAAGTTATTATTCTTCTACAGACAAAGAAAATTGGGAGTTCAACATGTACGCCATAATTCAAACTGGTGGAAAGCAACACAAAGTAAAAGAAGGGGATATGATTGACGTCGAGCTTTTGGGTTTAGAAGAAGGTGCGTCGGTCAAATTTGATGTCCTCATGATATCAGATGGTAAGAAAATTCAAATTGGCGAACCGACTGTAAAAGGTTATCAAGTAGAAGGCGAAATCATTGGCAAATCAGCGGGTCCTAAGATTAAAATTGTGACCTATAAGCGACGTAAGAGTACAAGCCGACGAGTCGGTCATCGTCAGCATTATGATAGAGTTAAGATTATAGGAATTAAGGGTAGTAAAGCTAAGACCAGTAAAGCAAAGAGTAGTAAGGGAGCTGAGTAATGGCACATAAGAAAGGTCAGGGTTCAACCAGAAACGGAAGAGACTCTCATTCAAAAAGACTAGGAGTTAAGGTTGGAGCCGGTCAACTAGTGAAGGCAGGAAGCATTCTCATTCGTCAGAGAGGGACTAAGTGGCATCCTGGAACAAATGTCGGCCGTGGAAATGATGACACGCTTTTTGCCTTGTCGGATGGAATTGTCCATTTCCGAAAGTCAAAAAATACCTATGTTTCAATAGAAGCGTAATCTCAGTCCACAATTTAGAGGCTGTTTACAAATTAAGCCATTCGAAATTTGTAAACAGCCTCTTAAACCCAGGCATTGCACTGGGTTTTTATTTTTAAGGTGAATTTAAGTGTTTACAGATCAAATCACAGTTCAGTTAATCGCAGGTAAGGGAGGCAACGGAATTGTCGCTTGGCGTCGTGAAAAGTACATTCCCAAAGGTGGTCCTACCGGGGGGAATGGAGGTCGTGGTGGCTCTCTTATTATTCAAACGGATGCTCAGTACTTCAATCTGGATTGGTATCGTAATCGCAAGCAGATTGTTGCGGAAAATGGGCGTATCGGCGGACCGAATAAACGCCAAGGGCGCAAGGGAAAGGACGTAGTGATTAAGGTCCCTTGTGGAACTCTTGTGAAAAATGTCGAGACAGGTGAGCTGATTGCTGATTTGACTGAGGACGGAGAAAAAGTTCAGATTTGCGAAGGGGGAAGAGGTGGTCGTGGTAACGAAACATTTAAAAGTCCCACTAACCGCGCACCCAATTATTGCACTCCAGGAAAACCTGGCGAGACTGCGACTGTTGAATTAGAATTGAAGCTGATTGCTGATGTGGGCTTAGTCGGATTCCCCAACGCAGGAAAATCGACATTGATGAGAGCTCTCACAAGGGTCAATGTGAAGGCGGCTCCTTATCCGTTTACCACACTGCGACCTAATATTGGATTCTTCACAACAAAAAACTACGAACGGATCTTTATTGCTGATATCCCGGGGATTATTGCGGGTGCGAGTGATAACCGTGGGTTGGGAATGGAGTTCTTGCGACACATCGAGCGGACAAAGCTTTTGATTTTTATGCTTGACGCCTCCGGTATCGATGGAAGAAATCCTTATGATGATTATCAAGTCCTGATCAAAGAGATTGAAGCGTACAATCCATTAATTTTGAAAAAACCCACTCTTGTTGTTCTCAATAAAATCGATGATGATGAATCAGCTGAACATTTAAGGAATTTTTATCGCCAATTTAAGGGATCCAGCCAAGAGATCTCTGCCCTGACAGGCCAAGGCTTGCCAGAGCTGATAACATCTACCACAGATATTTTCGAAGACTCTTCAAAAGATTGAAGTAGCGAACAGATGCCGGTTCTCTGTAAAAGCATTGAGGGACCATTTCATCGTTTTTTGACCAGGTCCAACAGAAAATTGCTTCCCCTTTATCCTGATTGAGGGCCATGCCGAAAGTCAACGACCACCCCTCAAGATTAATTTCAATATCATCTCTTAAGAAGTAGGTGCAAATATATTGAACCTCGTCAAGCTCATCTTGATCAAGCTCGTCAAAGTTAATGGCATGCTGGAGAAGTCTGACACGGTCACCTTCAGACCAATTTGCAAGTATTACCAATTGAGAAGAGTCTAATTGCCAATTCCCAGTGAGACCATCAAACGACAGATGCGTATGATCCAGATTTATTTCATTTGCAGTGACAGACTCATAAATCGCTGGATAGGCATCTCTGATTTCTCCTCTTTCAAGGGAGATTAAATATTCTTTGACTCCTTCCTCTTGGTCCAATTGGGAACGAGCCATTAATACGCTATCATCAGAAGTCCATTCATCAAATTCAGCACCTGGGATTTCAACTCCGTAAACTAAGTTGTTTGACAGTTGAATAAATCTTACTTCATAGAAGTAGCTTGTGATCGCATCATCAAGGATTTCGACATCAGCAGCTGACTTCCAACCAAATTCTTCTAAGGCTAAGTCTGTGGAAATTGAATAGTGCTGTTCAATTTTCAAAGGATTGTTGATCATCGTTCCTAAGCTTTCAGCAAAAAATATTCCTCCACGAGATAAATTGTAAAATGTTGAACCGTTTGTCGATTTGACAGTATCATTGACCATTGGAAAAGCATTATTAGAAGTGATTTCTTCTTTGATTACAGCCCAAAGTGAACCATCTTCAAGAATAAAAGCCGTATAATTAAAAGATTCCCAACCTTCTTCAACAAGACTATTTAAAATATGAGTGACTTTTTGAGCGACAACAACGGATGGTTGCACATTTTCGACTTTACTTACTGGATATTCAATAGAATGTAAAAAATTTGACGAAGTGAATACAAACATTAAGAAAAATAGAGCATAATATCGCATGGCATTTATCCTTTTGTTACCTATTATAAAGATGGTAAAATTATCTCAAGTTCAATCTTTAAAATCAAGACGAGATCATGACTTCAAGTCATCTAAAAAATTTAATTACTTTATTTCCTCAGGAAAATTATCCCTACCACTCTCGCGTTTTACAGGATGGGCAGGATAGTAAGGATAGACAGGATAAAATCCTTA
>JAAKFL010000204.1 GCA_011065065.1 Chlamydiota bacterium
GTTCCAACCCGTGCACGAACTTCTTTGCGTCTTTATGTCTTTGGACCTTTGCGTTAAAGTTCCAAATGCGAATATCAGCTTTCATCAGCGTCGAAATTTCTACTAAGAACGCTACTCACCCAATACATCCCACCATCGCCGCAGCCGCAATCACACGCCCATACGCTTGAATCACCTGAGGGGCAAATTCTTGGATCAATGAAATCGTAAGAAAATAAGCAGACATACTCAAAGACAACGTGACCCCTGCCGCCAAACTCGTCACAAAACAACCTGTAATCAAATAGGATGTTGCCACGCCCACCACCGCCAACGGCACACCAATGGTTGTCAAATGAAAGACCTCTTTTAGCGGGGACATTGCTTTCTCCTCTTGAATAATAACAAGCCTACCACAATAGAAACGATCAAAAGAATGAATAAGATTTCGTGATTCGATTCCTCTTCCACAATTTCTGCATTCAACAAAGAAGCGTATTGAATGAGCTTTCCTTCATGGATTTTGGGTTCAAATTGGAAAACCCCTTGAACCACAACAGGAAGCGTGTGATTTGAAGGTGACACTGCCCCCACAATCACCACCTGGTTCCGGATCTTCCGTTCAGTCCCCACGCAACAACTTTTTAGATCGGGTTCAGCTGAGGCAATCAAACGTCCATCTTCAGTTTCGTACAAAAATCCACGTAATTTAATCATTGCGCCGCTTAAATCACTCAGTTCCTGTTCATTCATATGGCCAATTTGGGATACTGTGAGGTCATGTTCGAATGCATAGAGACAAGAACAGCAAAAAAAATAAAGAAAACACAATAACTTCACACAAAACCTCGAATTAACTCTTGAATCGAAAGGATATATCACACAATATACGTTAAAATATATATTTGGAGCAACTTATGACCAATTATTTGTTCACCTCTGAGTCTGTAGGGATTGGACATCCAGACAAAATCTGCGATCAAATCTCTGATGCCATTCTTGATGCCTGTCTCAAACAGGATCCCAATTCACGTGTGGCCTGTGAAGTCTTGGTGGGTTCAGGTCTTGTGGTTTTGGCAGGGGAGATCACCACAGACGCACGAATTGACTTTCAAGAAATCGCCCGTCAAACAATCCGGGACATTGGTTATCGAGATTTCCGGCTAGGATTTGATTATCATTCTTGTGGAATTATCGTTTCCATTCACAAGCAATCTCCTGACATTGCGCGAGGAGTTTCCAAACAGAAGGTTTTATTTGATGGGATCGGTGCTGGTGATCAGGGGATCATGTTTGGATTTGCGTGTGACGAGACCCCTGAGCTCATGCCGCTACCCATTATGCTGGCGCATAAGTTAGTGATAACTTTAAGAGATTATCAGCTTGAAAATCGGCTTCCCTATTTACGTCCCGACTCTAAATCTCAGGTCACCGTTGAATACGACCAAAACAACGAGCCTATCAGAATTCATAGTGTTGTGTTGTCGACACAGCATTCTGACGAGGTCTCGCATGAGACAATATGTCGGGATATGAAGGAGATGATTCGCTCGACTCTCCCCTCTCATCTACTGGACGATGAGACACAATATTACATCAATCCAACCGGACGATTTGTGATTGGGGGTCCTGCGGGTGATTGTGGGTTGACTGGGCGAAAAACCATTGTCGATTCCTATGGAGGTCGTGGGCATCATGGTGGAGGCGCCTTTTCAGGAAAAGACCCCACAAAAGTGGACCGTTCTGCATCCTATGCTGCGCGGTGGGTGGCCAAAAACATTGTCGCGGCAAAATTAGCAAGAGTTTGTGAAGTTCAAATTTCTTATGCTATTGGAGTCCCTTATCCCTTATCCATCAAGGTGGATACATTTGGGACGGGGATTGTGAGCGAAAGGAAACTAGAAAAAGCGATTCCCAATGTGTTTAACTTATCTCCCGGCGGTATCATAAAAGACCTTGATCTTTGCCGTCCAATTTACCAGAAAACAGCTTTTGGAGGACACTTTGGGCGTGAGGATGCTGATTTTACATGGGAATATAAGAACAAAGTTTCTGCTCTAAAATCTGAATTAACTGTGAATAATTAGTGGGGTTATCCCTATGCTAGACACGTTTACGGTCAGTTTTTCGGAGGATTTTTATTCTACCATTGGATCTGCATTTAAGATTACCACTTCCGCCGATGGATGTTCCGTATCGACTTGTTCAGAATTCCAGCCTCTTGAAGAATACAAAGAATTAATTGAAAAAATCTTTTCCGAGTTTTCGCAAAAAAGTTTTGCGAAGCAGCCAGATAAATTCAGGTCTGTTCAAATCAGATGGGATCGTTATGGGACTGAAATTTTTAAAGACAATCTCATCAAACTCTATCAACTGACCCATCAAAAAACAAAAAAAAGGGGTAAGTTTTCTCGCGACAAAATATTTACGAAAGTAAAACGAAGCCGAATGTCTTCACCCTTTGAGCAAATACCGGATGAAATTCTCTGTCATATTTTTTCATGGATACCTTTAGACAATGTCATGACAATTAGTAAAGTGTGTAAAGATTGGAACCGTCTGTGCCATGAGTATTCCATCACTGGGAAAAAATGTGAGGAACTGATCCTATCACTGGAAGGCGACGATGACCTGCTTTCTCCTTCTCAACGGTATTTATTGGATAATGCTCAAACATTTGTCCATAAACTAGACATTTCATCCATGGACCCGGGGGATGCTCAACTACGGTTAATGGATACAGTCTCGGAAGTCTTCACTGAACTAGAAGAAATTGCCCTCCCAAAATATCCCTACAAAGAATTAAATGAAATATATTTAAATAGTATCAGGTATCTTGGCTATAATCAATTTTACCGTCTTCAAAATGTCCGTCAACTTTCGGTCTTAATGCTCGATTATTGCCAGATAGATGACGAATCTTTTGAGTTTCTAGGGAAAATGCCCCATCTAAAAAAATTATCGCTTTACAATACCTCTGTGAGCAAATTGGGTTTTGAATTTCTCAGTCATACAAAGAGTTTGCGCATCTTAATGATTGGATACCAAAATCTTAGTGAATCTAAAATAGAGTCCATCAGCAAGATAAAAAAATTAAGAGATCTTTGTTTTTACAATTGTGTTTTTAAAAACTATCGAACATTCGTCTTATCGAAGCTAACTCACTTGCACAAACTTGTTATCCATGACAACCGCTCTGAAATGAAATTTATGAGTGACCCAGAATTATTCATAAAGTTCCAAAAATTACGTCATCTTGAAGTGACAGATTATAGTTTTCATATACTTGATACCATATTCCCGACGTTGCTTGAGTTGCCAAAACTCAAATATCTTCAATTTGATCACAATCAGCTGAGTCGAAAGAAAAAATTGCAAATCAAGAAAGACTATCAAGAGAAATATTCACGAAAATTGAAAATTTCGAGATTTTAATCATAACCCATGTGTCCGAACGTTTAAAGAACAGGATAAGCAGGATAG
>JAAKFL010000205.1 GCA_011065065.1 Chlamydiota bacterium
TCCAATCACCTCAATGTGACCTGCTTGATATCCTGTTTCTTCGAGAAGCTCTCGTTTTCCACCTCCGCAGGCATCTTCGTCGTCGTGGATGAAACCGCCGGGAAGGCTTAAGACATGTTGCCCAGCTGCGTGTCGGTATTCGAGATTTATGATTAAGTTTTCATCTTGATCCAAAGCTATCACTGACACTGAGGTTTCAGTAGGAAGGGACATGGTGAAATGTTGATGTTCATATCCACTGGGAAATCGAAGCCGTTCCTTTTTAATTTTCAGAAATTCATCAAAGACAATGTTGCTTGATAGGGACTCAGGTTTCTTCATTGGGTACGACCTGCTTGTTTGCAAATTCTTGGAAGAGTAATTTTTTTTCTTCATCACCAATACAGTGATAATAGAGAGACAGTTGTTTATATAGCTGCCTTTTTTCCCATAGAAATGCTTGTTGCAACCAGCGATGTTCAGCTTGTAGTTTTCCGTTGATGTAGTGAGTGGCGAGAGTCCAGCTTCGGGGATAAGAGACCTCAAGGACACCTGAAAAATGGGCTTTCGCGATTTCGGGTCCTTCGATCACATAGAGCCAGCAGCCGTAAAGGAAGTGAAGGGGGCTGGATTCATCACTGACAAGTTCTATAGGATATTTTTCAAAAATTTGACCGGCTTCTTGCCATTTTCTTTCTATTAGCAAAGCCCATACCCGGTAGTAATCTAAACGGAGTCGTTGCTTGGTGTTGAGGGATTGGGTGTTGAATCGATCAAAAGATCCTGACACCAATTCTGGCTGATGCATGATGAGAGCTCTTTCAGTCAAGTAGAGGAAAATTCTCATTTCGTTAAAGTTGATGTCCCCCTTGAGAGAGCCTAAAAAATCAGGAAGCAGATTTTCATTCGGAGATTGGTTTTGCTTAATAGCAAAGGCAAATGGAGTCAGGTTTTTCTTTAAAAAGGCGTGTTCCTCTTTTGGTCGGCTTTCGATAACTTTTCCGCAAAGTTCTTCCAGAAGGGCGACGTCGCCTAATTCTAAAACACAATAAAGTATGTTAAAAATCAGAATAGGATAGAGGTTGTCCAATTTAAGCAAATCGTCAAGTAGCTCTTCCAAAAAATATGGAGTCGCCAGCCAGAAACTTAATTTAATACTAAAAATGATATGTCTGATTTTTGTTGAATGGTCTCCAGTGGGATCATCTTGAATGAAAGGAAGCTTTTCCCAATGCTTTTGTAAGTGTTTAAAGAGTTGTTGCGTGTGGGGAATTTTAATGATTTCGGGCACCTGTCGCATGACTAAAAAGACCAGCTGGTAAGTCGCGTGGCGATCGTAGCGGGAACATTCATGCATTCTGTAAACAATCTGTTCTTCAAGGACATTCAGCAACGGATGTTTTTTGTATTTCCGGTAGGCTAGCATGTAACACTTGATCTCTTCATCAGTTTCTTGGAGCGCTTGGTAAACAAGGGCTTTTCCTAAGTACTCTAAGGGGGCTCCTGGAGTTCCCCTTAACTTTTCGAATTCTTGAAGTGCGAGGTCTAAATATTCCTGTGTAGTTTGAGGGGCATGCTGTTGGCGACTTTGTTCGATTAGGGTGACTCCAGCTCGGAACATGGCATCGCGCCCTTCAGCTCTTCCGGGAAAGGTGTATCCGATTCTCCGGTATTCGACTAAGGCTTTTTCGTAGTCTTTATGCGCTAAAAAAGCATCGGGGACGGCTAGACAATTGACCATTACATTTTGGCTACCTGTAGAAATGGAATAGGTATCCAGTTCGAAATCTGTATCCCGATAAATGAGTCCGACGTGCGTTCCTGTTAGGGGGATGTGGCTAATGTAGGAGAATTGGAGTGAGTTGTCGATGTAAAAATAAATATTGTGATCGATCTTTTCAATTCGGAGGTTGTACCATTGATGGGGCTGGAGAAACACTTCTGGTGCATGCAAGACTTCAACGGTCGATCGCATGAGTTTGGTGGCCTTGTGTGTTTCTGTTCCTACCCAAAGGCAATACCCATCATTCAGATGCTTTCTTTCTGCCGCTTCAGGAATGCTCAGCAGGATTCCAATACCATGACAATTGACTCCGATTCGAACTCGGGAATCGATGCGGATGTTTTCTCCGAACGAACCCTTAGAAATCATTAAGGAAACCCATTGAGACGATTCAGGGCTTCTCGTAATGGCCATATGTCCAGCCATCAGGACATTTTCTTGAAATTGCCAGTCATCCTTGTGTTTGATATCGAGTTTGTCCACTTCAAACCATTCCGAGCGTCCTTCGATGTAATTTTCGAGATCATGAATCATTTCTTCGACAGTTAGATATCTTTGTTTTGGATCTGGATCCAAGCATTTTTTGCTGATTTGAGCAAGTAGGGGAGGGACGTCTCGGTAGGGAGCCATATCAGAGGGATCTCGAATCTCTTCCTGATCCATGGTTTCTCGAAACTCATCAAGCGATCCGCGCTTAAATGGCGCTCTTAACGTCAGGATCACATAGAGCAGAACACCTAATGAATAAATATCAGTTTGTTCCGTTGCAGGATTTCCTTTAGCTCTCTCTGGGGCCATATAGGAGATGGTTCCGACCACTTTTCCGACTTGAGTGATATCGGGGTGGGAGGGGAGTTGAATATCGGTTTCCTCTTCTTCTGGTCGACTCATGATCTTTGTCAACCCCCAATCGAGAATCAAGACTTCACCAAACTTCCCAATGATAATATTTTCTCCTTTTATATCGCGGTGCAGGACACCGTGGGAATGCGCATAGGCGATTGCTTGACAAACATTGACCAAAATTCGAGTGAGAAAAGGAATCCCTGCGGACTGATGTTCCAATTTTCTGCCCAACTTTTCTTCTTTCCGTCCCTTATTGATAATTTGTCTCAGAGTCTCCCCCTCGACATAGGGCATAGTATAATAAATCGTTGATCCCTCTTCGTGAATGGAGTAAATGGGGATGATTGAAGGGTGGGTGAGTTGCGCTGTGATACGCGCTTCTTTTAAAAACCGTTTTTTTAATTTCTTTCGGGTTTCCAGATCGGTTCGGATTCGTTTCAGGGCAATTCTTCGGCCGCACTGAGTGTCATAAGCCAGAAAGACCTCACCCATGCCCCCTTTCCCAATTCTTTTTAAGATCTGATAAGTCCCAATGGTGAACTGGACATCATCTTCATCAGGAATGTGCTCGGGAACAAACGAAACATCTGTTTCAAGAAAGGAATCGGTCTCTGTTGTTTTCTCCAGAGATTTTCCACAATGAGTGCAAAATTTTGGTCGAGTTCCAGCAGATAAAAAGAAGTGGGAATTACAAGAAGGGCATACGATTTCAGTTGGAGACTCTTCCATGCGTTTTCTTAACTTTGTTGGATCAGAAGAGACCGTAAGTGTTTTGCCTCATCCGATGCATTTTTTACAA
>JAAKFL010000206.1 GCA_011065065.1 Chlamydiota bacterium
GCCTAAAAACTTCCACCAAAGAAGCCCAACAGTCAACCAAATGATCACGTTAGCTAGGCTGACAATAAAACCGACTGTCCACCAGTCGCGTACCTGAACATAACCAGCTCCGTAAAGAATCGCGCCGGGGCCGCTTCCATAATGAGTGAGGCCTCCGAACAAACTGCTAAAAAAACCAAGAATATAGAGCGCTAGAAGCGGGGGAGCCCCCAATTGTATGGAAACCACCAAAAATGTGGGAAGGAGGGCTCCGACATGAGCAATATTGCTGGCGAAAAAGTAGTGACTATAAAAATAAATCAGCATGAGTAGTAAGAATGCCAGCTTCCAATCCAAAAAATCCACTTGATGCACGACAACCTGACCAAACCAAGATGTAAAACCCAAATTGTTGAGATACGTTGCCATCATGAGCAGCACAGAAAACCAAATGAGTGTGCTCCAGGCTCCTGTTTCCTTGGCCAGCTCTTGCCAAGTAAGAACTCGAGTGATCAACAGAATACAGAGACCAAGAAGCGCTGTGGATGCGGCTTTGAGCTCAAATTCCGGTCCCCACATCCATAAAATGATCAAGAGTAAGAAAGTTCCCAGCATGATCCATTCGGGAGATTTCATCCTGCCCATTTGTTTGAGGTGGTCCTTTGCAAAATCGTAGGCGAAGGGAGTGGATTTGATTTCCGGAGGATGCACAAAATAAATAATGAGTGGGACAAGTAATAAACTGAGGATTCCTGGAAGAGAAGCCGCAAGAGCCCATGAGCCCCACGTCACTTCAATTCCATTTTCTTTTGCAATATCGACGATCAAAGGATTTGCCGCCATAGCAGTAATGAACATGGCATTGGTAATCATGTTCACTTGAAAAGCCGTTGACATCAAAAATGACGCCATCTTTTTGGCAGATGGTTTGTGAGGATAACTTTCATAATTATTAGCCAGTGACTCGAGAATGGGAAGTAAAATACCCCCGGCTCTGGCTGTAGCACTGGGAATGACTGGTGACAACAAAAGATCTGTTGCTGCGAGTCCATAGCTTAAGCCCAAAGTTTTTTTGCCTAAAAGCATCATAAAAAAATAGCTGATGCGAGCTCCTAATCCCGTTTTTATAATTCCATGCGCCACAAAAAAAGCAAATACAATGAGCCAAATCACATCGCGAGAAAATCCGCTAAACGCTTCGTGAAAAGTGAGGGTTTTCGTCAATACGACAGCTGCCAGACCGATTAACGCGGTGGAAGGCATTGGGAATGGTCGAATGATAATGCCAATGATGGTCGCGATAAAAATTGCAAACAAATGCCAAGCTTGGTCGGTGAGCCCTTCTGGAGTGGGCAACACCCAGATAATAATACCAATGGCAAATGCTAAGGCAATTTTAACGAAATTCATCCACCCATTGTCCTTTGTTAATTAATTGGACCTCTTCCCCTGAAGAAAGGACTCCCATGACATTGACTTCTTCTGATGAGATCATCATGTCCGTATGAACATGGCTATTGTTACATCCCACTTCATGCAATTCATCAATTGACATATCGGCTGAACCTTCAATACAGAAGTGGTAGGCAAATCCTACGGCGATGTGGCAAGCGGCATTTTCATCAAAGAGGATTTCTTCATAAATGCGTCCGGATTGATAAATAGGGGAGTCCACACCGACAAGTGCCACTTCACCCAATTTATTGGCTCCAGCATCACTATTGATATATTCCTTAAACGTTTCGGTCCCTTCATCCGCTTCGAATTTGACAATTTCTCCATTCTTGAACTCCAGCTTCAAACCACGAATCATTTTTCCGTTAATGAGGAAGGGTCTTGTGGTTTGAACGTGTCCTTCTGTCTTGTGACAATCAGGAGTCGTAAAGACCTCTTCTGTGGGCAAGTTCGGCTCGAACTCCACTCCACGAGGCCCCATGCTTCCTCCGCCCATAAAAATCGCTTTACTGGACAACCCGACAACTAGATCGGTTCCTGGCCCTTTAAAATGGAGAGAATTAATTTTCATTTTAGTCAGCTTTTTCGCTCTTTTATGAAGAATGTCGTTATGCGCTTTCCAGAGTTTTAGACAGTCAGGTTGATCAGCACGACACATTTTTAAGATCTCTTTCCACAACATTTCATAAGCTTCTGCTTCATTCAACTCAGGAAAGACCTTTTCGGCCCATTTGGGAGTCGCAGCAGCAGCGATGGTCCATTGGACTTTAGAATGACCAATGCCTTCATCGTAAAATTTCTTCAGGCTTTTTCGAAAGCTGAGCATGTATTGATTCAGTTTCTCTGGATCCATATCCGAGAGGGAGTCGGGGTCTTCGCTCCCCAAAATCCGAATGCTTGCTGCTTTTTCAGGGATTAAGTTCTCCGCTTTAAAGGGAACATAAGCGGGGATATAAGAGAGAAATTCATCGGATTTTGACGCCAGGAGGCGAGTCCTTAAATGTTGATGGTCGAGAAAATCGACCGTTACCACACGAGCTCCCGCCTCATATGCGGACTCCACGATCAATTGAATAAAATCTCTATGGATCAGTTCACCTGCAATATATACATCTTGTCCATACTGGACATTGGCACCGTGCTTCACGATGAGGTCGGCATAAATTTGTAATTCTTCTTCGAAATTCATTGTGCTTTGATTCCTAGTTCCTTGAGTAACGTTTTCACTTCATCAGCCTTATGGCCTTGGATTTCAATGTCGTTTCCTTTGACAGAGCCTCCCGTTCCCAGCTTTTTTTTGAGCGTGGTTGCGATTTCTTTGAGATCGTATCCCTTCCCGCCGATATTGTAGATCACTGTCAAGATCGCTTTTTTACGCTTAACATTTCTGACCTTAATGAGTTGCGTCTTTTTCGGTTGCGGATCTTTTTCGTTTGATTTCCAGTTTCCCCCGATCGTAAAAGGCATATTATGTTCCTTCTATTAAGGATGGATTTTATCATAGCGGATAATATTAGACCAGAAGACGCTATGGAGGGACCAAAACAAATTTAGGATTTTGGTGTCTTAAAATTTAACCGCGAAGATCGCGAAGATCGCGAAGACGCGCGAAGACGCGCGAAGAAACATTCTTACTTATTTTCACCACTGAGACACAGACTCGACTTTCGCATTTTTCATGTAAGTAGCGATATGTTTATTTTGGTGTAAATGGCTTATAAATTTAACCGCGAAGATCGCGAAGATCGCGAAGACGCGCGAAGAAACAGACTAATGTCAATTAATCTAGTCTAAACCTTACAAAATAAAAATGTTAAATAAATATTTCTATCGTAAAACAGAAGTTCCCGCTGAACCATATCTTTTTGATTATCAATTACATGAAAATAGGTTTCTCGTAGACTTTTGCATATAAATCACCACAGAGGTCGCAGAGAACTCAGAGAGAATCTCATTATTT
>JAAKFL010000207.1 GCA_011065065.1 Chlamydiota bacterium
GGTTTCGTGAATCTTCTTCACGTAGTTCTGATAATTCCCTGAAATATCCTCAACAGTCAACTCATTCACTATATCCGGCTGCACACCCAAGTTCTCAATCGGCTGCCCATTGAGACGAATCCCCAATGACCCGGTAATCGTCATATAATAAATTCCTAGACGATTGGCGATTTGATGCCCAACAACAAAACCTCCTGCACCGGCTGTGCGTGTTCCCAAAAGTGTCACACGCTTGTTATCTTGCATAATGGCTGGGAAAAAGTCTCCACATGAAAAATCTAAACCATTAATCAACATCACTATCGGCTTTGTAAACCGTACTTTTGGATGAGGATTCACATGATCGATTCCAAAGATATGGGTGAGATCCGTATAATATTTTCCCTGAATCCACTGATCCTGTAAAAACCGACAATACTCCCGTATAAAGAGTATCATTTGATAAGTCACAGGATTCCCGAAAAATGTCTCTCCGAATAGATTCTTCGCATCTTCAGCAGATTGCACCCAATCCAAAGCATCCAGAATCATAAAAGCATCCATCAATTCGTATTGAGATAACAGCATATGCTCTTTTGGCGTCACCAGTGGCTTATCCGTTAACATGGAGGCAAACCCATAGGCGATAAAAAGATTCCCGCCCGTATTGTTCAATTGATCAAGCACGAGAGCATCAGCATTCTCCTGTAAGACCTCGATCACCTCAGCAAATTGAGCCACCTCATCTTCATCAAACATATAATGAGGAATTCGAAGGTAACCCATCACTCTATGATCTTCGTCATAATAAAGATACGCGTCAAAGGGATTGGACTCTGGAGTCGACCAAATCACTTCACCTAACCTAGGAAGAAATGAAACGCGCTCACCAAACTCATTGGGATCCTGAGTCATTTTCATTTGGCATTTCTTAATATTGGTTGCCAAAGGGAACGCTCGATCCATTTTCATTTTTTCTGCATCAAATAATTTGGGCAGTTGATTTGTCGCCTTCTCCACAATTTGACAATCAGGCACAGCCTCAGGATGATAATCCCAGATCAATTGATAAGTATTTAAGGAACCTGTCTCCTTCGACTGGAACGTTACGGTTAAAGGATCTCGTGGAACAACATCCCCGCTCCAACCCGAACGAAGTGTCAGTTTAACTTCCGCGATAGAACGATCTGTTTCATCCGTCGCACTCGGAGTTGAAGACTCTATAAGACCCAAAATAACATCGTGAGGATTCTCACCTCCAAAATTTACTAATTCATCTCCGACTTCAATATTGAATCCGTCTCCCAATTTATCATCATCCACATATGTTATATAATACCGATTCCCGATCCCCTTTACACGAAAAGGAAGCATAGCCCATTCAGTTGAATGATAAGCCACATTAACGTGATAGTCTTTTGTAGAGTTAAAAAACTTTCGTAAACTTCTCTGAAATCCTTTGACTGTGAGATCCTGGGATTGATGAATTTCACTCTTCACCTTTTCCATTTCCCGAGAACAATCCCATTGGCAGTATCCCTGCTTCCATTGGTTCGGAGCATAACGCCCTTCGAATAAACACTTGACCGAATCCATAAATCCAATCATTTCGTCTTTTGTAATCTCGTTATCTCCGTGCAACGGAGCAAACGCTATCAAAGTAGCTAAAAAAGCTGAGGACCATCTAATCATATTGATTTCCTTTATTTTGCATGTTTCCGTGTTGAAATTATAATCTGATTGATAATATTACTCAAAGTTTAAATAAAAACTTTACAAAGAAGATTGATCTGTATAAGATTGACATTCTATAAATGGAGGAGTGAGTTTGAACACATCGACGATACCCTATCAGGTACGCGGAGAGGAAATGCTCGGATTCCTGGCTTACAAGGAATCTCCGGAACCACGGCCTGCCTTAGTCATCTCCCATGCTTGGCGAGGTCAAGATGACTTTGCCCGTGAAAAGGCCATTGCCCTTGCTGAGTTGGGGTATGTAGGTTTTGCGGCGGATGTGTATGGGAACGGAATCAATGCCAGTAATGACGAAGAATCGATGGAGTTGATGCTGCCACTTTTCGAAGATCGCAAACTTCTCCAAGACCGAATCAAGGGGGCGGTCGACGTTGTCAAAAATCTGCCCCAAACAGATGCGACACGAATTGCAGCACTTGGTTACTGTTTCGGAGGCTTAACGGTTCTCGAGCTTTTGAGAAGCGGAGCGGACATTCGTTGTATTGTTAGCTTCCACGCTCTTTTGGCTGATGTTTTGGGTGAAGTGAAAGCCAAGCGGCCAGCCAATCAAAAAATTCAAGCTTCATCGGCTCTTTTCTTACATGGGCATGATGACCCGATGGTCTCCGAAACTGACATCAAAAAAGTCCAATATGAGCTTGACGAGGCCCAGGTTGATTGGCAATTTCATACTTATGGTCACACCATGCATGCCTTTACAAATCCGCTGGCAACAGAAGCGAATAAAGGGATCGTCTATCAGCCCATGTCAGCTAGACGTTCCTGGCAAAGCATGGAAAACTTTTTAACAGAACAATTTAATTTAGACAGGGAGATGGTACATTGAAAGCAATAGCAAGTCTTACAGGAATTTATGGTTTGATTGTGATTGGCGGAGGATTGATGGGGTACTTTATCGCTGGAAGTACTGCATCGATCATTTCTGGTAGCCTCTTTGGCTTCCTGATGATTCTTTGTGGATTAGGCATCCATAAAAACTTCAACTTTGCTCTTCATGCTGCTTCGATCATTTCTTTTATTTTAACCGTGATCTTCATCTACCGTTACGCTATCACAAAAAGCTGGATCCCAGCAGGCATCATGATGCTCTTAAGCATTGTCGTCTTTGCGTCCACACTCTTTGCGTATAAGATCAAGACTGAAGAAAAATAAGACGTATTTAGAGCCCTGATAACAGGATAAAAGGATAGTCAGGATGAACAGGATGTAGGTATATTCCTTCTATCCTGTTCATCCTGACTATCCTTTTATCCTGTTTTTTTTAATCTGTTCGAGAGAATCAGAAAAACCTGTCTAATGTTCTAAATTGCCCTTCATGCACTCATGAAAAATAATCTTGAGTTCTATCATTTTATTTGGTATTTTAACGCACTTATGTCCAACATTAACCTAGCTATCAAAGCTCTTAAAAACGGAAATTTCATCATTGTCTCCGACGATATTGATCGGGAGAACGAAGGTGACCTTGTCATTGCCGCAGAAATGACCCGTCCTGAACACGTCGCCTTTATGCTCAAACACACTGGCGGCGTCATTTGCGTGCCTATGCTTCCAGAGCGGCTTAGGGAACTGTCACTTCCCCTCATGGTCACAGAAAATACCGATCCCAACAGAACCGCCTTTACGGTGTCTGTTGACAGTCGTGAAGGGGTC
>JAAKFL010000208.1 GCA_011065065.1 Chlamydiota bacterium
CACTTTGGCTCCGCGGTTTGTGATTAAAGTCATTTCATAATCGTCACCTGTACACAAATCCATGACTTTTTTCAATTCTGAAACACCACCATCCCATTTCACATAGACGTCAACTCCGACAAGCTCTTTTAGTGGCTCAGAACGATCTTTTAGAGGTTTCATCTTAAAAGGCTTTTGTGGTTCTGCTGGATTTAAAGTCTCTGGTTTTTGACCTAATCTCGCGACGACAGCCTCCCCAAATTCTTTGGTTCCCACTTTCTGCTTGCTAGTTCCTTCACGGAAAATGTCATAGGTATGAATGCCATCTTCAAGGGTCTTTAACCAAGCATTCTGTATTAATGATGCGGTTTCCCCTTGATTCAGATGGTTTAACATCATGATTGCGGCAAGAATAATTCCAGAGGGGTTCGCCATGTTTTGTCCAGCTCGACGCGGAGCCGACCCGTGGATCGCTTCAAACATGGCATGTTCATTTCCAATATTGGCAGATCCGGCCAAACCAACTGAGCCGGCAATTTGCGCGGCAATATCCGATAAAATATCTCCATACAAATTCGGCATGACAATCACGTCGAATTTTTCCGGAGTATCAGCAAGTTTCGCAGCGCCGATGTCGATGATCCAGTGTTCGTTTTCTATCTGTGGATACTCTTTTGCAATTTCTTTGTAAGTTTTATGGAAAAGGCCATCGCTTAACTTTAAGATGTTGTCTTTTGTGAAACAGGTGACTTTTTTGCGATTATTTGCGACAGCATATTCAAAGGCATAGCGAACAATGCGCTCGCATCCGCTGCGACTGATGATCTTGATCGCTTCGCACATTTCAGGTGTATGTTGATATTCGATGCCGACATAAAGGTCTTCTTCGTTTTCCCGAACAATCACCACATCCATATCGGGATGTTTGTTGGGGATCACAGGAGAATATGAAACGCAGGGGCGAATGTTAGCGAAGAGGCTAAACGCCCCTCTAATGGTGACATTTAAGCTCTTGAATCCTCCGCCCTGCGGAGTGGTAATCGGTGCTTTCAAGAAGGCTTCAGTGTTGCGTAGAATGTCCCACGTGTGGGGCTCAATTCCAGTGATGTGGCCATTGAGATAAACCTCTTCCCCAATTTTTACATCGATAATCTCGATATTGGCGTCTGCTGCTTCCAAAACATTGAGCGTAACTCCCATAATTTCGGGTCCTATGCCGTCACCCTTCGCTACCGCAACTTTTGATGCCATAATTCATCCCCTCGTGTATAATGAATTTCGAAACTATCCTGCCTTATCATTTAATTTTTGGCAACCAGAGTCCGGAGAAGGTTATGTTAAAGAAACTCTTTGATACTCAGCAAGAAGAGATTAATTATTTCTTTAATCATGTGGATGTTGAAACGGCGGAAAAGCTGCTGCGCATGCTTTATGAATGTCCGGGGATGATTGTGTTTACGGGGATTGGGAAGAGCAGTTTTGTCGCGCAGAAAATTGCCACGACGATGGCTTCTGTCAGCATCAAGTCACTCTTTCTTTCATCGGTCGATGCTCTTCACGGAGATATTGGGATTCTGTCTCAAAACGATATTTTTGTGTTCATTAGTCGTAGCGGGGAGACTGAGGAACTTCTCCAATTGATTCCTTTCTTACGGAATAAGGGAGTTAAGCTTGTGGCTTTAGTCTGCGAAAAGGACAGTTCACTTGGGAAAGCGTGTGATTTTGAGATGATTCTTCCGATTCAAAAAGAGTTGTGTCCATTTGGTTTGATGCCCACGACTTCTGCAGCGGTTCAGATGATGTTCGGCGATATTTTGGCGACTGAGCTGATGATTATGAATGAGTTGAAAATTGAAGATTACCGGATGAACCATCCGGCCGGAAGAATTGGAAAAAGGATGACCTTACAAGTAAAGGATTTGATGTTGAGAGGTGATCGCGCGCCGATTTGCAGACCTCAGGACAATGTTATGGATATCCTGGTTGAATTATCGAACAAGCAATGCGGGTGTATGTTGATAGTGGATGAATCCAAGGAGCTCAAGGGAATCTTTACTGACGGAGATCTTCGCAGACTGCTTCAAAGTCACGGCAGCAATGCTCTGAGTCAGAGTATTGAAGAGGGGATGACAGCATCACCGAAGTGGACAACTGGCGAGCATTTAGCATTTGATGCCATGAAGGCTATGGAGTCCGATCAAAAACATCCTGTGACGGTCCTTCCTGTTCTTGAAGGAAAAAAAGTTGTGGGCATAATTAGGATGCACGACATTATCCAATCGGGAGTCTAAGCTTGACAGTCCATATCAACGAAGAGATGG
Organism: Chlamydiota bacterium; assembly: GCA_011065065.1. Lineage (GTDB taxonomy): Bacteria > Chlamydiota > Chlamydiia > Chlamydiales > SLFE01 > JAAKFL01. The sequence continues at coordinate 2,301 of JAAKFL010000208.1, forward strand.
GTGAAAGAGAGCTTTTAAGTTCTGTAAAGCAATACATGATTCCCGTCGACACCGTTCTTTATCCGGACCAAACCATTGCACAAGCCTGCGATATTCTGAGAAAAAGAGAATACAAACAAAAAGTCACTTATCTTTACGTCGTCGATAGCGAAAATTGTCTCCTTGGAATTGTCCCCACCCGACATTTGATTTTTGAAGAGGGGTCTAAAAAAATTGAAGAGGTGATGGAAACGAATGTGGTGAGTCTTTCATTTAAAGCCAATATGAAAGAAGCCTTTGCCCTATTCAGTAAGAAAAAGCTTCTCGCTGTTCCTGTAGTCGATCAAGAAAATCATCTTTTGGGAGTCGTCGAAGTTTTTCAAGATAATGAGCTTTGGGAAAAAACGCACATACAATCTCAAGTACAATCCGATGTGTTTCAGTTTATTGGGCTTTCAGTGGAACAGGCGAAAATCCCCACAGTTTGGGCGGAATATCGGTTTCGTATGCCTTGGTTGGTCTGTAATATTATAGCGGGTTTAACCTGTGCCGTGATTGGATCTATTTTTACAGAAGTTTTGGATATGATCGTTATCATTGCCATGTTTATTCCTTTGGTTCTCACCCTCTCGGAATCCATTGCCATGCAATCGATGACAATGAGCCTTCCATACCTACATCAGGAAAAAATTCATTGGAAAAGATTTTTTAAAAGAGTGTTTAAAGACTGGCGGACAGCTTTGGTGATTGGGGTCACCTGTGCGGCTGCGATGGGAGCGACATTCTTTATATTTGAGGAGGCTACAGAACTAGCCTTAATAGCTGTGGGAGCTAGCATTGTCTTATCGATGATGGTGTCGGCGTTATTTGGGTCATTGTTGCCGGCGATTCTTCATGCATGTCGGTTGGATCCAAAGGTGGCAGCGGGGCCGGTGGTTTTGATGCTGGTGGATGTTGCTGCGACAGCGATCTATTTGAGTCTGGCGACCTATATTCTA
>JAAKFL010000209.1 GCA_011065065.1 Chlamydiota bacterium
TGTTTCTTCGCGTTTCTTCGCGATCTTCGCGATCTTCGCGGTTAAATTTATAAGCCATTTACACCAAAATAAACATATCGCTACTTACATGAAAAATGCGAAAGTCGAGTCTGTGTCTCTGTGTCTCTGTGGTAAAATAAAGTATAAAGACAAGTTGATTACTATAATTCTGTGAATTATTGTCCGGTTAAAATACTAAACCGGTTTGAGCTCCAAAGACCCAGGCATTTGGGATAGTTCCAAACCCTTTTGGATTGGCAATGTACTGAAGGTCCGGCTGTATAAAAAACCATGGTGTCACTTGGTAACGGTAATTCAGTTCGAACACAAGCTCGTAAGTTTCGGGCTGGTTCCCAAATCGGCCGGGAATCCCCATGATTTGGGCTTCTCTTTGTACTTCCCGTAAATCACTGCTGTATTGCCCATAAGCCACTCCAACAGCTGCCTTGTCATCAGGCCGACAGGGGATAAGCCCTTTCCAGACAGCTCCACTTGTAAAGAAGAAGGGGAATTTGTTTCGGTCACCCGGAGCAAACAAGAGTGCTATAAAAGGAGTTAATCCTAAATCAGATTGGGGGCCTCCGCATCTGTAGACCATTTGGTCAAATAAGAAATACCATCCCCAATTCCCAATATCAGGACCTTCTATAAAACGACATGAGTGCCCCGTCAAATACCATAAAGCCACTTTGTAGTGGCCGGGGAGTCCGCAATCTTCTTTTTCTGTTTGATGAAGGTATGTCCACTCTGTAATCCAAAGGAGCCCATTAGTACTATTGAATGTCCAGTTCAGTCCATGAAATTTAATATTACTCAGCGTGTCGTTAGCATTGTAATAAGCAAACTTGGCAAGTATTCGCTTAGCAAACTGATACTGCAAATAGGCACCCCATGTGGAGTTCGGGTAGGCAGAGAAGGGGATATTGAAAAAGATGCTAATGGGGTTTCCGCAAAAGGCGTTGCAGACATAGTTGTAATAGAGTGGATTTTGCAGAAATTTATCTCCAGCATTTAATCTGCCCAAATGGACAACACCTCGACCATTGTGAAATTTTTGCGCTAAATAAAACACATCCAGGATGATAGATTGATTACCAAAAACCTGCGCAGGAGGGAACTGATTCCCAATCCAACGGGCTAAGCTGACACCGCCCCGAAGAACAATTGATCCGACGAAAGAAAGTCCTTGGTATCCGTATTTGTCCAGATCCACGACCACATCAAGACCGTTGGACCCAGTATAGGTAAACGCTTGCTTGTTTCCTCCGATCGGATTAGCCAGAATGTCCCCTGTCCAGGTTGACGTGGTTGTGATGGCTTCTTTTGCCAGCCGCGTTCTGACTCCGTTCCAGTCTCCCAAGAGATACTTGCGAGTTAAGAAGTTCATGTCTAGAGGTTTTTCTTCAGAAAAATCTGCTTTGGCTTGTTCATGACGTTCGAATGTGAGACCTGAAAAGGAGGAATCGGATCCGAACACCGAGACAAAAGGGAGGAGTAAAATCGTTAATATAAGATATGGTTTCATAAATTTCTTTTTAAATTACGCTATCATATGTTTTATTGAGAGTCACGTGAAATGTAGTTGGAGGTAAAGCGATGATTGATTCTTTTAATCCGCCATATTATGTCGCCCATCAAAATTTTAAGAGCTCAAAAAATGACCCGACTGGGGTTCTTTATGATGAACTGCTACTGAATATTTTCACATACTTAACGCCAAAAGAATTAGGGTGTTGTTCACATGTCAATCGACGTTGGCACCGAATTTCATGCGATTCAAAGTTACCCCGTAATCAGGAATCCATACTGACGGCACCTCTTGAATTTTTGAGAAGAATCAGGACGAATGACCCAATCATTTCAGAATGGGATAAGCTTGAAGGCAAAAATCTTTTGAAAATCTGTGGTTTTCAAGGGAAATACGTTCAATTTACAACCACTAAAAATTTGATTCGAGAAAAACACATTAGGAGAAAAGTAAATCCAAGAATTCGCCTTGAAAAATTTATTGTACAAGTAAGCAAATGGAAAATATATTTACATCATTTTGAAAACAATTTGTATGAAGTCCGAGGACCCGACTCATCAAAATATATCAATGTTGGCGATGCCCATTGTGAAACAACCAGCTGTTATTATATAGGTACTAAGATTATCGGTGACGTGCCTGTTGGTGACAATCATTTGGTCGTTGCGACTAATTTTGGAGCCATTCAGTTATGGGATCTGCTCAGTGGAAAGCTCGAAAAATATTTTGATTTTCAGACAGAATTTAGGAAGCAAGAGCTTGAATTTAAACGGGCTCATTATCTCCAGGGCCATGTGATTCTTTATGGAAGAGATCATAAAACAAGGACCAAAGAAAAGGTGATTAAGGTTTTGTGTTTAGAAAGTGGTCGGATTGTTCCCAACAATATTTTGGAACGGCTTGAGGAGTTTGGATATTACTATTCGTATGGAGCCTTTGTAGGTGATCGAATTGTGTTTGATGATGAAAATCGTTTTATTGCGGCTTTTAGTTTTCGTGAAGGGGGGATGATTGATATTGATTGGAGTGCGGAAGTTTTAAGAACCAAGGGTAATCCTTATGAATCCATTCGAACCAAGGTGTGTAACCAGTATTGGGTAGCTGTTAGGGGGTGGGGGTGGAAATCTCGCAATAAAAGGAAAGACATTGAGGAATTGAATATTTACGAATCGAAAACAGGGAATCTTGTTGGGAGAATCAAAACAAGGTGTGATATGAAACCTGTGTTTCTTTATCATAATTTTCTTTGTTTTAGAGATGATAATCCCCCACATCTCGCGATCTATATATTACCTTCGATGGAGAAATATACATTGAAGATGCCTCATAAAAAATGGGGGAAACGTCCTTATTTAATTCGTGATATGGCCATGAATGATCACAGGATCGTCTTGATGCAGACTCACAAGGGTAACTTCCGAATCGTGACATTCACTGTTTAAACTGCTTCTTGGAGCCCCGAGCGGCGATAGCCGCTAATATCGTAAAGAAAACAAATCGTGCCCGTGTGCGTGCCCGTGCCCGTGCCCGTGCCCGATTTTTACGATTTTTTTGACGGGTTTAAAATCAGAAACTCCTAAGTTCAAAGATTCTTTTTTGAAATATATCTTAATAATTTAACCGCGAAGATCGCGAAGACCGCGAAGATGCGCGAAGACTGGAGCAATCATAATGATTTTCCGATGAACGTGTCCGATTTGAAGTTTCAAAATGGAGC
>JAAKFL010000021.1 GCA_011065065.1 Chlamydiota bacterium
GCACTTGACAAAAGCCAATTACCTGAACTCGACATCTCTGATATAAAACTTCAAGGTGGGCTCCTAAGTATTCCTAAGGAAAAATTGAAGGATAGTGGCATTTCATCTGCTACTGGAACGGATAAATTCGGCAGGAAATTTTTTGTCATGCATATCAGGGATAAGAAAGCGGTGGAAAAAACTTCAATCCTCACACTCCATCAGCGGTATGACAATACAGATTCCGAAAAACTTTGGATTCTTTCTCAGAATTTTTCTTTCATTCAATCAGAACAAGATGACCCTGGTGTCAAGGGGACAGATATCAAGAAGATTGCTTCGATTTTAATGGGGACACATCTTCAATATGAATTAGTTCCAACCAAGTAATTATCACTGTTCCCTGAATAAAGCATCCTGTATATCCTTAGAGGCTGTTTACAAATTTGGAATCAGCTTAATTTGAGTTCTTTTCCCCTTGGAGGCCACGGAATCGCAAGGGTAATATTAACCCAATATTACCCTTGCGATTCCGTGGCCTCCAAGGGGAAAATAATCTCAAATAAAGCCATTCGAAATTTGTAAACAGCCTCTTATTATCCTGCCTATCCTGTTTTTTTTCGGACGTGAAAAACAGGATTAAGGATTAAGAGGATAAATTACTTGGAATTCTTTTTAACTTCTTTCTTGCTCGTCAGGATATCGACCCAAATGGGAGAACTCCAGGCAATATGACCATCTTCTTGCATCACCCTCAAGTAATAGAAGGCAAAGGGATTTTCTTTCCCTTTACAGCAATTCTGATCGAGGGGAGTGAGGTCATCATACTCGAAATCAAAATGATAGTCGTCAGGCTCAAATGCTTTGATGACCTCCCCGTTTCGAATAATTTCGACCTTAGTTAATTGACAAGTTCCAGCTGCAAAACCCGAAATGTGACGGTTGACCAATAGACCATGTTTTTCAAATGTATCCAATTCTGTTCCCATCGGCGATCCTGCAATGAAAAACCCTACGATCATTCGCTGACCTGTGGTGGCATAACAGGAACGGTTATAGAGGGCTTCAAACATCGATTCCCGAGTATAATTTTTTGCTAAGATGGCTGTGAGTCCCGGAGGATATTGTGTCTGTTCATTATCAAAAAAGTCGTAAAAGACGCCTCGATCATCCAGCCCACCAGCAACAAATCCAAAACGACAGTTATTTTTTAGAGCTTGCATGAGAGAGCCCTCAGCAGTTTCACTCACCCCTTTTCGTTTTGCTGGCTTAATGGGGTAGGGGTTTCCCTCTTTTTGGGTGCATTCTGAACTTCCCCAAGCGTTGTAGATCTCAGCTACACGTTCGTATTCTGGATCATATTCTTTGAAATTACAGTGATGGCCTTTTCCCATCGTAAAAGTCGGGATCGAGATGATCTCTTTTGGAGAATACGACTTATAAATTTTCTTCAGAGTCCCGTATTTATTATCCTTTTTCCGAATCATCTGTTTCTGCTCTTTTGCAAAAACAATCAACCGAGATCCTTCCGCTCCGGCTTCACCTTCCCACTGGAGGCCAGGAAATGTGGTAAACCGATCTTCTTCATCGAACTCGGTAACATTCTGAGCGATAAGTTTCCAGATTTCATCAGGAGTCTCTTCGGAACATTCAGGCGGAGATATTCCGTAAAAATTGTAAGACATTTCATCACGGAAATGACGGAGGCAACTCTCGATGTTCTCAGTAGAATCCACACGCACAGATTCTCCGTGCAACAAACCCCAAAACAGTTGGTTTGTCTGATCAATAAAACATCGCACCGGAGATGATCGATAGGCTTCTCCAGATGCACTATTTTTCAGTTGGATGGTATAGACTCCAGGTTCATTGAAATAGAGGTTCGGTAGGGTAATGTAACCAGTTTCCGGAACAAAGAGCTTCCAACTGAGATTCTCGCGAAGATGTTCATGGGAAAGTTCAATGAGGTTGTCCGTGTAGTGTGTATTGCTTGTGAGATTCCCGTATTCATCCTCGAATCGAATCGTGACGTCAAATCGCTTGTTTTTGGAGACAAACGAAGGAGTGACCGCTTTAATCGTGTGCAGGACATTCCCTTTGACGTCGATTGAAAAAGTCTCAGGCTCGTCAAATTTTCCTTTACCAGAAGTGTCAATGTACAAATAAAATGGACGTCTTCGTTGCGCATTAGATTGAGCTTGGGTTCCTTTCTCATTAACAGTAAATTTTTTATCTTTAGGGTCTCCCATATAAATAGTCACAGGAGTCCCCGCAGTGACTTTTGCTGGAAGTTTAAATTGATATTTAGGAATCACGTCATTGGGACCATAGATTTCCTCAGCCAGAATCGGCTGTCCCTTCTCAAGCTTGGCAAAAATCACATTTTCCCCATCTTTGATATCAACAGAGGGGACTTCCCAATCGATCGGACGTCCATTGCTGTAAATATCAAATAACAGCAATGTTCCTTCCCGTAGGGCAGTGGCAGGTTTATAAACAAATTTCCAAGTTTTGTATTCTCCTGCTAAGGCATGAGCAGGCTCACAAGTGCAGATTGCACGACGCATGATAATGACTCCTTTTGATAATCTCGACTTTGTCCAATTTTTGAACTCATCTTCCAAAAGTTGGACAAAGTCGAGATATTAGTATATTGCCTTAATGGGGGATTCTAAATCAAGTGAAAATAGGGTAGGTTCATACTGCGTATTCAACCGCCCGCTTTTCTCGGATCACAGTAATCTTGATTTTCCCGGAATATTTCAGATCATTCTCAATTTTCTTTGACAGATCCCGAGCTAAATTCAAAATTCCATTATCATCAATCATCTCTGGCATCACCACAATCCGAATCTCACGCCCCGCTTGCATAGCATATGCCTGTTCAATCCCAGGAAACTCATAGGCCAAATCTTCTAGCTTCTTCAATCTTTTAAAATATTCTTCCGCAGCTTCAACTCGGGCCCCAGGTCGTGAAGCCGAGATTTTATCGGCTGAACCACAAAGAGAGCCTTCGATAGTGATAGGGGGAATCTCTTCATGGTGACATCCCACTCCGTTAGCCACTTCTTCCGATTCGCCATGCTTTAACACAAAATCGCGACCGATTAATGCATGAGTTCCTTCGATTTCGTGCGAAATCGCTTTGCCGATATCATGTAAGAGTCCGATTCTCTTGGCTAATGCGACATTGAGCCCTAGTTCAGATGCCATAATGCCCATAAGATGAGAGACTTCAAGTGAATGCTCTAAGACATTTTGTCCATAGCTGTACCGGAATTTGAGCTTGCCAAGAAGATCGAGGATTTCGGGTTGCAGGTCCACAGCCCCTACGCGAAGTGCGGCGTCTTCGCCATATTTTTTGATCTGTTTTTGGACTGTCACTGTGGCTTTGTCAATGGCTTCTTCGATTCGTGAGGGATGGATCCGTCCATCATTAACTAAGTCTGTCAGAGCAAATTTCGCAATGTACTTTCGGATGGGATCAAATCCAGAAATGACGATCACTCCGGGAGTCTCATCGATCAAGAAGTTGACACCAGAAAGTCTTTCGAGCGCCCGGATATTCCGCCCATCACGGCCGACGATACGTCCCTTCATTTCATCGTGAGGAATGGCAACTGTGACCACCGAAGTTTCTGAGACTGTAGAAACAGCCATACGGTTAATCGAAGTGGCAATGACTGAACTGGCGATGCGTTCGCATTCTTCTTTCGCTTCTCTTTGAGCTTTACGGATTATGTTAGCGACATCGGCTTTCACTTCCGTGCTGATTTTGTTGAGGAAGGCTTCTTTGGCCTCAGCAGCACTGAGACCCGCCAGGTGTTCCATTTCGGTGAGAAGTTTCTGATGAGTCTCCGTGACCATCTTTTTGTCTTCTTCCAGCTGTTCTCGTCGAGCTTGGATGATCGCTTCACGTTTGTCAATATCCAGTAACTTCTTCTCGATCAGACCCATACGCCTTTCAAGTTTGTCTTCGCGTTCTTTGATCCTGTCTTCATGCTGAGTCGTTTTTTGACGACGGTTGGCAAGTGACTCTTCTGTTTTTCGAAGCAATTCTTCTTGCCGTTGCTTGATTTCGAGGTCAGAGTTCTTTTGAATGATTTGGGTTTGGAGTTCAGCTTTATTGATAATGTCTTGGGCGAGGTTTTTGTAATTTCCGAGGCGGAGTCGATGGAAAACCCACATGACCAGAAGGCCTGCGAGAAAGCCGAAAAAAACAAGTAGGGTGAGGGAGATTATTTGTTCAATACTCATAGACATCAGAATAGGCGAATTGAGGAAAAAAGAAAAGCCTTGAGAAGTTGTTCTTTAGGTGGTATCAATTTTTTTAATACAAAGGAAAAAATGAATTCTGTAAATACAACAGCCTTTAGTGCGCTACCTCATGAACTACAACTCAGAATTTTTTCGTATCTACCTGCACGTGATTTGCTTGTGGTTTCCTTGGCTTCCCGAGCTTTGAAATCCATCTCTGCCGATGACACATTATGGAAACCACTTTTTGAAAGAGATATCAAGTACAAAGAGGAGGTAGAAGGATCTTGGACGAAGAAGTATTCTCATTGTAAGAACGATGTCTTTCGGATTATGAGACAGACCATGATCAAAGTGACTCTTCAATATAGTGGTGTGTTTCTTGAGGCTGCTGAGAGTCAGAAGCATTATGAGCAGCTTTTACATAAGTCGTGGTGTGATCTGCAACGATTGTTAGAATTTGAGATTCAGAAATTGTTTTTTGATGTGATAAAAGAGGCAGTTGGTGACAATCTAAATGAATTTGAGCCTCTTCCCAACTTAAATAAATTTAAAGTTGTTGAGAAGTTTGTTCACAATGCGCCAAAGATCCCATTATTTTGTTTAAAATATGGGAATTCTGGAGATATTTGGATTTTGAAACGATTTGGAGATCCGAGTTATGTTCTTTTGGTACGGCAACGAACAGAGTTTTATAGTCATCGTACATGTGAATCTTTGCGATCACGGTACTGGATCTTTTCAGATAAACATGTGATTGATAAAGACTGTTGGAAAACTCCATCTGATCATTTAGCAGGAGAAACAGAACATGATGGAATCTTTGATATCAATGTGGAAGCGCTCAAGAAAATTCGCAAGTTTTTTAATGGCGGAAATGTGACGCCATCTGAATTATTGCCGCTTTAGGGATCTCTTGGAGCTCTGAGTTAACATAGCAGGGCTGGAAGCCCGGTACATTGTCAGCCCAGGCTGTAAGGCCTGGGAAAACGACCAAAAAAAAACATCAAGCCCTGAAAGGGCGACACTGACCGCGGACTATGTCACCCTTACAGGGCTTTGGATTTTTGGGATACCGTCTGAATTATTGCCCCATTAAAAACTAGTAACTCTTAGGTTCAAAGATTCTTTTTTGAAATATATCTTAATAATTTAACCGCGAAGATCGCGAAGACCGCGAAGATGCGCGAAGAGTGGAACAACTCATGGTGATTTTTCGATGGACGGGTTCAATTTGAAGTATTTAAACGGAACAGGATACGTAGTATAGCTTGAAAAAAACTAGTTGAAGTTAATTTGTTTCTTCGCGCTTCTTCGCGGTCTTCGCGATCTTCGCGGTTAAATTTTCAAGACACCCCAAGAAGTTCTTATTCTAGCAAACTCTTCATGGAACATTCATCGTAGTAAACACCGGTGATGAACTCTCTAAATTGATCTCGGGTCATCGTGTCACCCAATTTCAACGAGGGGAGCTTTAGGACATAAGCCACAATATCATTGATCATGGAGTGAAATTGCCTGTGCCGAATCGATTGAAGGAAATCGTCTAATAATATTGGGTTTTCACAAAAATACTTTTTGATCAAAGGACTTTGCATAAATGTCAATATTTCTGAATTTCCCCATTTATTATAATGAATACTCAGAAGATTTTTCCAGATCAGCTGTTGCTTGGTCGAAATCAATTCCTTGGTGATTAAATCATGGTACAGTTCTCTTGACCTTTCATCAGAGGAGTCAAAAAGTTCCTTCAACTGAACGTAATTCAGTTTTTTCCAATGCCATGCTTCAAGGTATTCTCTTGCTTTAGTCAACATTTCAGGATCACAGGGATCAGTCAAATTCGTACCATGGGGGATATATTTCTCAAGGAGATCGGTGATAGCCTCTTCATGCGATGTGTATCGACAATGCCTGATTTTACTAGGGACACTTTTCAAGCAACAACAGAAAAAACTCGAGAATGCTATGAGGGCAGGAGTTCCTAAGATAAGCATTGCTCGAAGAGTTAAGGGAAACTTTGCCTTTTCTTCTTCACTTGATGTGACAAGTAATGGCGTCGAAACGGCTATTATTGACAAAACAGCACAACCCAACACCACAAAAATGAGATACTCAAAAAACTTTTCAGCTGTCACATATGTGACAGTTGGGGCAGTCTGAAAAGTCTCTCTTTTCGTTTCCAAAGCCCTGCGCACTTCAAAAATGGAGAGATAGGCGACTTCAACAATAGGGTTGCCAATTTCTGGATTCTCTAGATCTAGTATTTCAGCATATTCTGATCGATCGATTTCTGTGATCACAACGATTGCCTCCTTTCAAACACGTTTTCCATCCTGCATTTCCCTTGTGCAACCTCAGTAATGTGTTCTTTTAATTCTGATTTTATCAAATGTAGACCCAGAGAATATGAGGGGATTTCTGCGATGCAATTGACAAGTTCGTCCAATACATACTCAAGATTTTCTGCTGGAATGGATTGTATAAAGGCATTTAAGTATTGAGGATCATGCATAAAAGAATTTTGTATCGCGGAACTCCATAGCATATTGATGATTTCTTCGTTAGAAAGTCGGCCACGTTGTAGCAGTTCATAGCAATTCCAAATTTTGATCTGGTTTTTCGTCAATAGTTTTTCCCCTGTCAAATAGAGAAATAATTCATATTGCTCGTCGGAAATTTCTTTAAGTTGTGTGAAATCAAGCTTTTTCCATTCTTTCGAATTGAGGTAGTTTTTACATACAGAAATCAATTCTGGAGTGCAAGGAATCTCTTGATCAGTATCAAGAAGCCCATGTTTTTCGATGATGCGAGTGATCCGGCGAATTTCTGGTTTTTGTGTTGGGTAAGTGAGCCTCTGTGGTAATCGTATTTTGCAGTTGATACATGAGAGAAAGCAGCAAAAGCCTGCAAGAAGAGTGGAGATTCCGTAGACAATCACAAAACCCAAAATCAATTCATGAGGTATCGACGAGCTTGAAGAACTAGAATCGTCATGACTGTCATCGCTAGAATTATTTACAAAGTGATAATAGACAAATCCTAAAGTAGATAAAAAACCAATCGTAGCGGTGCAGCAAAGACTGAGACTACAGCATTGGAATATTCTCCTTGTCCCTAAGTGTCGGGTTTGGGGGAGGCGGCATTCTTCCCTTTTTCTTTCTAATGTATCACGGACATCCCCAATTGAAAGATAAGCCGTTGTGCTGATGCGATGGTTTTCTTCAAAAATTTCGGTGAGTGAAATCAGTTGATAAGGAGTCTTATTTATGGACGGTGTACTTTCCATAGAGATGATCCACATGTAGAAGTCAGAATTTTGAATTATGAAGTATGAAGTCAGTTTAAATCAACAGACTAGTACCCTATCAACTTTATTTTGAAATATATCTTTAAAATTTAACCGCGATCTTCGCGGTAAAAAAATTACTCAGACGGTTCTTCAAAAATTTTCGACGTGATCTTTACTTTCTCAACTCCACGCTCATTCGATTTCATCACTTCGATCTTAAAATCGTCGTGATCAATCACAAATCCACGCGTGGGAATTGTTCCAGTGCGATGATAAATATAGCCCCCAACGGTATCATAGTCGGCTTCTTGGGGGATTTTAATTTCCAGCTCTTCTTCTATATCCAAAATACTCATCCTGGCATCCAATAGCCAAACTCCGCTGGTTAACGGAGTAAACAGTTCGATGTCTTCGTCGTATTCGTCTACGATTTCTCCGACAATCTCTTCTAAAATATCCTCAATGGTGACAATTCCTTCTGTGCCTCCATACTCGTCCACAACGATCGCCAAATGAAGTTGCTTTTTTCGAAACTCTTGCAACAAATGGGAAATTCTTTTGGTTTCAGGAGTGTACATCGTCTTTTTAACAATAGTTTCGATTGGGGTGTCCAAGATTTCAGGTCTATCAGGATTTTTTGCGAATTCCATGTATTTTATAAGAATATCCTTGTACATCAAGATTCCCATGACTTCGTCCACAGAGTTTTTGTATACAGGGATACGTGAAAATCCCTCTTTTTCCAACTGCTGGGCGGCATCGCGAATGGTTGTTTTGCCGGGGAGAGAAAAGATATCGACTCTAGGGACCATAATTTCCCGAGCAATCCGGTTCCGAAATGTCATAACCGATTCAATTAACTCTTTATCCATGGGATCTAGAACGGCCCCTGTATCAGCCTCTTGAATCATCTCTATTAACTCTTGCTTGACTTGCATTTGCGGCTCGCTAAGATCTTCGGAAATTGTCGCGTGAGTGAATGCTCGATAAATCATCAACAAAGGATAAGAGATCGGAAAAAAAAGGATCATAAAGAATGATGAAATAGGTGACAGTATTTTGATCGCCGTTCTTGGCTTATGGGCTCCAAATGATCGTGGAATCAATTCTCCTAAAACAATATAAAGGAAGATAAACAAAAAATAATACAACACCGTCCAAAGCCATATCCCGACGGAACTTATATCTTCCCCGTTAAAAGGGAAGATTTTTGTTTGTTGAAGGAACATCATCATTAAGAAGACATAGAGGAATCGGGCGACTCCTTGAGAACAGACCACGATAAAATAAATCGTATCAAAGTCATGTCCCGTAAAGAGCTTTTGATGGATCCATCTGTAGTAATAGTGGTGATGGATGGTAATCGAGAATTTTGCCGTGTCTTCACGGTGTATTCTTCTCAGCGCCTGATTAGTGGCTGTGAGTGCAAACAAGCCAACGAGCATCAATGCAATGACGCCAAGTAATATAGCGGAGATCAAGGTCCCTCCAAATTTATTATCATATATCTGACCTTATACCAAACTGCGGAAATAACGTCATGAATTATAGATAGAAAGACTGAGCTTCAAGCTTTTAAGATTCTCAAGATGCCGCCTCTCAGCTTGTCGCATCTTCCGACTTTCTTCATCCTCAATGTCATCGTAACCCATCAGGTGAAGGAGACCATGGATCACATACAGAAGAACCTCTTCATAAGGATCTCCTCCGCTCTCCATAGTATAACCGACAGCGGCTAAAGGGCATACAAAGATTTCGCCCAATAGAACATAATCCGAAGAGTTGTTGTTTAACGGCAATGAGATGCAATCGGTAAAACTCGGATCATTGAAGAATCTCCCGTGAAGAGCGCAAATTGTCTCCTCATCCACAAAATTAATCGAGACCTCATCAGCCTTCACACCCTCTAAACGAAGGGTCTCAGAGACAACATCTGGAAGTGCCATCAAGTTGATTTCGAGATCAGTTTGATCGTTATTTGTCGTGACGTTCATATAAGGGGTTATATGATTGGGGTTTTAGGAAGACCTGTGACTTTCTTGTTTTCACCATCTTTCCAACGGTCCATTTTTCTCAAGACATCTATCCGCTCATAGCGCTTCAAAACGTTTCTCTTGATGTTCCCTTTGTTGGATTTTCCATAACTTGGATGCCTAGACATAGTCATTTCCTCTACTTAATTTTAGGTATAAAAACTGTTGTTGCAATGTCACCCTCTAAAGCATTTGCATGCTCCTTAAATCCCTTTGGAAGGTTATCCTTCTTAGGACCTGTTTTTTCCGAAGGCATGCGAGGACGGCGAGGGGAAATAGCTCGTCTCTTATCTTGTTTACTCATTCGTGTCATTTGTGACTCCTTACAATCGGTATGAACCTATGTCAAAAGCATTTATTGAGATAGGTTCACAGGACCGATTATAAGGGTTTCTTTGCTTTCTCGCAATGGAAAAATTTTGATGATATTAAGGGTGTTAACAATGTCTTAATAAAATATTAATAAAATTTTAATTATTGACTTAAATAATAATTTATGTTATCATTTTGTTTGAAAATAGTAAAAATATGGAAAAGTTATGCAACCAACAGATAGTATAAATTCTTATCATTATACCCTTCATGAAGTTGAAGTAGGGGCTGAAGATGGGTTCGAGCTCGGTTCTGGTCTTGCCAATCTGCCTGAAGATGTTTTGGAGGCCCTGAAAGATGATAATCTTGAATTAGCGATGTTCTTATTGAACAAGCATAAGGGTGAAGGATCTGACTTAGAGACAGGGTTTGGCTGCACCATTAACAATCTGATGAAAAAGTTGATGCGTGCAATGAGTTTCAATTTTCGAGTGGCCAAACCTGCAAAAAAGAAGGCAAAAAAAGTTCAAAAAAATCAGAAGTCTGCAAAGACTCCCGTCGTAAAAAAATTAGTCAAAGTATTGGTTAATGGAACGATGAAATTGATTGGGATTCCTGGGAAAGTGATGGTAAGAGTGGTGAATCTTGGGAAAAGGGTGGTTGTCAAGTTGACCGATATCGTGATGCACAATGTTGTTAAACCTGTGATCGCTCCTTTTGTGAAAGTGGCAACAGTTGTCGTGGAGAAATATCAGGCTATTGAAGAGTTTATTTCCGAGAAGTTTGAAAAGATAACGGAGAAGGTGAAAGACCTGAAAGAGAAGGTGGCAGAGAAAGTGGAGAAATTTGTTGAAGAGGTGCATGAGATTGCAAAGCCGGTTAGATTGTGGCTCAGCAATAAGTTTAAAGATTTTGCAGATAAGCAAAAGTGGATGAAAGCTGCGCTTGGACAGCAGTTCCAAAATGTCATTAAGGTCGCAGATTACTCCATTAACATGATTGCATTTGTTGTGGTTCCGCTGGTATTTTGTGGAAAACAAATGGGGAAGGGATTGAAGTTATTGAAAGAGGGCTTTGCGAAACACGGTAAAAAGTTCTTACGATTTGGAAATTGGGTAAAAGGGTATCTTGCAAAAGGGGTTGAATCTTTGAATGGTGTGATCAGCGCGATCACCGGAGCCATCGAGCGTATTCTCAATATGATCTTCAATTGGATTTTGTCGCTTTTGATGAAGCTGTGGAATTTAGTTATGAAGGTCGTTTCTGTAGTGATGAAGCTTTTGAATTGGCTGAAAGAACGAATCGTAAAGAGTATCACGCATTATCTTTCTAATTAACTTTGAAAAATTTTACCGCGAAGATCGCGAAGATCGCGAAGATGCGCGAAGACTGGAGCAATCATAGTGATTTCCGATGAACGTGTCCGATTATAAATATTTAATATTTTTAAGATTAGTTACTATATATAACCTCTTTACGCAGTAGGTTTTGAAAAAAAAATAATTGAAGTTGGTCTGTTTCTTCGCGCATCTTCGCGATCTTCGCGATCTTCGCGGTTAAATTTTAAAGCTGCCAATGTGCGATGAGTCCCGCGGCTAAAATCGCGGCAGTTTCAGTTCTCAATATATTCGGATTTAATTTGACTCCACAAGCACCCAAAGACTCCAGGACCTCAATTTCATTATCATGAAACCCACTCTCAGGCCCTACAAAAAAACCGGTATGATCGTTTTTTTTCCAAACAGAGTGAAATAGCGGAGCTTGAGCTCTGATATCCCCAAAATAGAAGGGCATTTCTAATGAAGACCATTTTTTTAACGGAGCTTTGATTTCAGTCTGTGGTAGCCAGTAACGACCACATTGTTTAAGGGCGGAAATTGAGATCGCTCGCAGGCGATTTTGCTGACTTTGGCTGAGTTCTTTTCGCTCGCTAAGTTTCCCTGGAAATAACCAAAAATGAGTGACCCCCAATTCGGTCCCTTTTTCGATAATGTCGTCCAGTTTTTGAGGACGGGGAATAGCCTGAGCTAAGATGATTTTTTGTTGAGGGGGAGAGAATGTTTTCACCTCGATGAGAGTGATTTGGAGAGAGCGTTTTTGGATGGATTCGATGCGCCCCTGCGCTAGGGCTCCTTGACCATTAACGAATTCAACAATATCTCCGATTTGTGCTCGCATCACGCGAACGAGATGATGAAATTCCTTATCTTGAAGCTCGATGGTCTTCTTGGATTCTAGTTTGTCGGGATAAAAAAAACGTTCGGCGGGCATACTCTACTGCTTTTCTTCCACGACAATGTTTTCATTGTCATAATCAATATTGAGTTCAAGCTGTTGCCGGCGACTTTTGTAGAGTCTGAGCGTCTGCATAAACTGTCGGAAACGGTTCCGCCAAGTCTCTTCCAGCTCTTTACTCGGTGAACGATTTTGAGAGGAGTGTTCTCGAAATTGGTTTTCTAGGTAAGCGATGTAACGGTTTTCGAGTGTTTGGGGCTGCATGAATTCCACACTCCAGCGTAAATGTTTCTCCTCGTTTTTCGGCAAGGCGATGATAGAGACTTGCATAAAGTCTTTGACAGTTTCCATAAACAGCTGGCTCACTTCATAGGCGAAAAGTTGACGATTCAAATAAGGGATTCCATTTTTGTCCTGAATCAATCCGTCACTTGAAAGTTTATAGATATCAGGATTGATGGTGTCATTGTTTTTGAATGGGAAAAAGACGTCAACGGGGAGAAAGTGCTCAATCGGAATGAAGGTTTTTCTTAAAAATTCGATCCACATGTTCTCGGCTTTGGGATCGTTAATCTGTTGCCACGGATGATTCATAAAGGGGATATAGACTTTCTTCCAGCTATCGGGGATAGGGAAATCAATGACGTCAGTTGAGTAAGTTCCCTTTTTTGGAGTGTTGAGCCGATTTAATTCCGCTTTTGAAATGTCGTTGAGGTTGAATGTGAGCTCTAGCCCTTCAATTTTGAGCTTTTCCACTTGTTCCTCAGGCCCGCTGACGGTTTGTTCCAGATGCAAAGGCCAAATTCCCATCAACATATAGGAGTGAGGGAGATGGCCGACGGGAGTTTCCACTTTTATGGGGATTTTTGCGGTAATCAGTTTGCTTAATTTAATCACGAATTCTTGAGATGAAACCGATTTGATGCCGTTCGTGAGATCGATATTGGGATTCAAACTCACTAGGTTCAGCTTTCCGACCTGCACGAGCCACTCATTCGGAGCGTTTCCCGCATCCAGAATGACCTCAAGATCTCCGGGTTCCAAGATTTCGATCACTTTCTTTGATCCACTCACTGTCAATGTCGCTCGTCGACTAAGAATTCCATTAGGAAGAAGTCCTTCAATGGTTTTATTGATGGGAAGATTGACGATGCGGATCGGCACTCCGACTAAGGTTTTTGTTTCAATGATGGACTGATTGATAAACCACCAGGTAATCAGAGCCAATACAAGAGCGATCAGTTTACGCTGCCAGTTTTCCGAGAATAATTGTGAAAAAAAAGTACTCACCTTTCAAACCACCGCATGATTCGTTCAAAAATGTTTTTAGGTTTATTCGTTTTGAGTTGGGGAGGATTAAAGATGCTTCCAAGAATCCCTTTAAATCGATCCATTTTCACCCCTCGTGTCATAATCCCATCACGAGCAATCGCAACCCGACCGGTTTCTTCAGAGACAACTATCACAAGAGCGTCCGATAACTGACTAATCCCTAAAGCTGCCCTGTGACGGGTTCCCATGGATTTAGAGAGCTGGGAGGTATCGTCGGATAGAGGGAGTATCGTGGCTGCTGAGATGAGTTTCGTTCCACTGATGATCACGGCGCCATCATGGAGCGGTGTCGAGGTAGAAAAAATGGATTCCAACAGTTCCGATGAGAAATCAGCATTGATCATCACAGATTTTTGGGCGTATTCATCGAGCGAATCTTGGTTTTCAAGGAGAACAATTGCGCCCAATTTCTTCTCAGCTAACCGGTAGATGCAATGGGTAATGCCATTTAAGAATTTATCAAATTCAGAAAACTCGCGATACTTCTTCCCTTTGACACTTAACTTGGACAGGGCTAACCGTAGCTCTGGTTGGAAGATGATCAATAACGCAATCACTGCCACATTCACAAAGTAAAACATGAGTTTTTGAAGAACCGGCAGATGGGCCCAATCGACAATGATATAGAGAACAAGAAATGCCAAAAGTCCATAAGCAAGGTCCATTGCCCGCGTGTTCCAAAAAAAGGAAAGCAGGTAATAAAGAACCAAAGCTATGAAGATAATTTCGATTAAACTTATCAGCATCTTTTTCTCATTTAATAGAAGTCGCCAGGAAAGGCTATAAGCCGCCCATTTCAACTCACGCAGATTTTGTCCGATTTTCGGATAAGAATCAAGTAACTTCTTGGGACTCCAAGACGTGTACTTATATCTTCCCATGCGTTAAAATTGTTCGAAATAGGGGCAAAGAATGAAATATACCAATTTGAGGGCTTTTGAGAAGCATTTAGAGTCGGCTTATCCCGAACACCGGGCTCCGGTCTACCTGATTTTGGCGAAGGATTATATTTCGAGTAAGAAGGCGATAGAGCCTCTTCAAAAGTCATCGGATTTTGGAGTCAAAACACTCGAGACCGACTCTGTCAATGCTGATCAGTTGGCTGCGGAGCTGCAGTCGTTTTCCTTATTTGAGCAGAATCGCCTGTTAATTTTATCTCGGATTCATAAGGGAAATGATCCGATCCGTCGGGTACTCCTCGATTACCTTGAGCGTCCCAATGAGCAATTGGTGCTGGTCCTGACGGGGGAGTCATTGGCGGCCAATACCAAGCTTTATAAGGCGATCGAGAAAGTGGGAGTCATTCTTAACCTTTCCGCGGCGTCCAAACCTTGGGAAAAGCAGCGTGAAATGGAGGATTGGCTGGTCAAACAATCTCACTCCGAAGGGAAGCCCATGGAACCGCGCGCTGCTAAATCGTTAATTCAACATCTGGGAACTGATGCTTCTTCCTTGGAACAAGAGCTCGAAAAGCTCATTTGTTACGTGGGGGATCGTCCAACTATTACCGTGCAAGATATTGATGCGATTTGTCCGACTGTCAACCAGAAAACCGTGTGGCAGCTGGGGGAGGCTATATTCTCTTTGAATGTCGCGGAAGCGATGAGTATCGCCAAGGCACTTCTCAAGGACCAGGCTCCATTTATCCTTCTGCTTCGGCAGATTCGAAAGCAGTTCCAGACCGATTATCAAGTATTTTCCTTATTGGCAACCCCGGACGAAATTCCCCGAATCTTTCCTTACATGAAAGGGCGCATCTTGCAGCAGCATATCGATAATGCTCGCAGATACGGTGTCGAACGGTTTAAAAAGGGGTTGATAGAAATCGATCGGACCGAGCTCGAAGCCAAAAACAGTGGGATTGAAGACGAATGCTTGCTGGAACTATTAATCGCTAAACTGTGTCGGTGAGAATGAGTCGAGGAAAATTACTTCTGCTACCCAATCTTCTGGGGGACCTTCCCCATCATGAATTGTTTCTTCCTGCCAGTGTCGATAAAGCTGTGGAATCGATAGCAGGTTTGATCGCGGAAAGTGAAAAAGGGGGACGTCGCTTTTTGTCGCGATTTAAAACAGAAAAGCGACCCCACGAAATCCCCATAGCACTTTTGAATAAACACCATCAAGATATCGATTTTTTGCTCGAGCCCCTTCAAGATGGAGAGACTTGGGGCTTGGTTTCGGATGCGGGCCTTCCCTGTGTGGCGGATCCCGGTGCTCTTTTGGTGGCGCGAGCGCGGGAGCTTGGTTTGAAAATCCAAGCCTTTGTGGGCCCCTCTTCGGTTACACTTTCCTTGATGTTGTCCGGTTTTACGGGACAAAGTTTTCATTTTCATGGGTATTTGCCCAAGGATCCAAAGGCTCGTGATCAGAAAATTACGAACATGGAAAAAGATCGTTCCACGCAGATTTTTATTGAAGCGCCTCATCGCAATCAAAAGACATTGGAGGCTTTAGTCGGTTCGCTTCGGGATCAGACGAAGCTCTGTGTGGCTTGGGATTTGACGTTGCCATCTCAGGGGATTGTGTCGCAGAACGTGGCGGTGTGGAAGAAGAGCCCTCTTCCCAATGTGCATAAGAAACCTGCAATCTTCTTATTAAACGCAAATGAATAAACCGGTTTTTGGAGCCCCAATTATTAATACATAGCCCAACGGGCTAACATTGAAACAGACCCAGGCATAGCCCGGGTGAGGATTGTTGGTTTTGCTGAAGCCTGGAAGGATGGTTCATACGG